>JBIODY010000274.1:0-3509 GCA_044445505.1 Lysobacterales bacterium | reverse complement strand
TTGCGGCGGTGCGCGAGGCCTATGCGTACCGCAAGGCCGACAAGGAGCTGATCAAGCAATACCGCTTCATGCGGCGCATCTTTGCGAACGCGCGCGCAGCACTCGACCGCACGCATGATGCCGCCGCACAACGCGAGATCCTGCGTGCGCTCGGCGAAGCCTCGCTCGCCGAACATGCCGAATGGACCCTGATGCATCGCGACCGGCCGCTCGAGCGCGCGCGCTCGTAGCGCTGAATCTCGTGAGAGCGGCTTCAGCCGCTATGCCGCATGCCGAACACCATCCCCACTCAACCCTCCTCTCAAGGGGGAGGGACTTAGCGGATTGCCAGCGCCAGCACGAGGCCGATCCACAGCACGAGGCCGACCCAGTTGTTGTTGCGGAAAGCGCTGAAGCAGTGCTCGCGCGAGCGGTCGCGGATCAGCCATTGCTGGTGCGCGAGCAACCCGGTCGCGATCGCCACCCCGAGAAAATACGGCCAATGCAGGCTCGCGCGCGTTCCGGCGAGCAGCATCGCGAACAGGAACGTCGCCATCAACACGCCGATCGCCGCGCGGTCCGCGTCGCCGAACAGTATCGCGGTCGACTTCGCGCCGACGCGCAGGTCGTCGTCGCGATCGACCATCGCGTACTCGGTGTCGTACACGGTCGAGAACAACACGTTGCCGAGAAACAGCAACCAGCACAGCGGCGGCAGCGAATCCGTGACCGCCGCGAACGCCATCGGGATCGACCAGCCGAACGCGGCGCCGAGCACGACCTGGGCCAGATGCGTGACGCGCTTGGCGAACGGATACACCGCGGCAAGCGCAGCGCCGACGAAGGCGAGCTTGATCGTCAGCACGTTGGTGAACAGCACCAGCACGAACGCGAACGCGAGCAGGCCACCGAACAGCAGCAGCGCTTCGCGCTTCGACACGCGTCCCGCAGCCATCGGTCGTCCGCGCGTGCGCTCGACCTTCGCATCGAGCCAGCCGTGGTCGGCGTAGTCGTTGATCACGCATCCGGCGCTGCGCATCACGAATACGCCGAGGGTGAAGATCAGCAGCGCGCCGAGCGGCGGGAAATCGTTTGCCGCGAACCATAGCGCCCACCATGTCGGCCACAGCAGCAGCAGCGCACCGACCGGGCGATCCATGCGCATCAGCACGAGATATTCGCGAACGCGCGCGCGGTGCTCCTGCGGCAGATACCCGAGCAGCCAGTCGATGATCCGCACCGACTGCGCCGACGCGTCGGCGAGTCGCACGCTCGCGGCCGCGCGCGGTGGCACCGGCGTGCGTGCGAACGAGGGGATCATCGCCGGCACTTCGGTCGCTTGCGGCACCGCCCGGTGTGATGCGGGAGTCGACGGCGAAGCGGGTGCAATGGTCGGAGCAGGCTCCGGCGCGGCCATCGGTACCTGCATGCTCGCGGCGGGCAGCGTCGGTGCGCGTGGCGCAGCCGCCGCGCTCGCGCGGGTTGCCGCCGGTGTGGGTGAAGGGCCTGGCGCGGTCGCGGTTGACTGCGTGGGCGCAGGCGGGATCGGTGCAGCGGCCAGGACCGGCGTCGCAGTGGCGGCGGCGAGGGTGCTGGACGCAGTCGCGGCCGGAGCCGTCGCTGGCGACCGCACCACCGGGGTCGGTGTGGTCGGTGCGGCGATGGGCGGCAGTGGCGGCGCGCTGCGCGCCGATATCGTCGCGGCAAATGCTGGCGATGCAGGACTCGCAGCAGGTCGCATCGGCAATTCCGGTTTTGGCGTCGCTGCGGCGGACGGTTGCGTTGTCGCGGGTTGCGCGGGAGCTCGACGCTGCATCGATGCGAGCGCCGCTGCGGCGTCACCTTCGTCGCTCGTAGCGGCCGCCGCCGCGATCGCGCCGGCGGGCGACGGCGGCACCGGCGAATCCGCGGCGGACTCGATGGTCTTCCCGCGACGTTTCGGCGTGGCGGCGGGTTGTGGCGTGTCGGGCATCGGCGATCGGTCGCGCGGTTGTTCGGGCAGCGTCGGAGCGGCCGGGTCGGCCACGCGCGCATGCGAATTCCGTGCCGTCGATGCGGCCGCGGCCGGCGCGGCGGCCTTTCGCGCACGTCGCGGCGCCGCGGGCTTGTCCGCCGTCGTCGCTTTCGGTTTGGCCGCTGCGCGTTTCGGTCGCGGCGTGGCGTAGGCCGGCGTGGACGCGCGCGTCTTCGGCGCGGTGCGACGCTGCGCCGGCGAATCGGCTGAGGTTGTCGGATCGGCGCCGGCAGCCGTCGGCTTGCGGCGACTGCGCGGCGTGCCCGGACGCTCATTTTCTTCCATGCTCCGAGTTTAGCCCGCAATTTTTGCGAGTGCGGCCGACGATGGCCGCTTTTTGATGCTTGCGATCGGGATGATCGCAGCACGGGCACGCGGCAAACCTCGGCTATGCTGGCGTTTTCGCGATGCGTCGCGCGCGGCGCGATCGAGCAGGAGTTGGCGATGGAAAAGTGGCTGCCTTCGCGTTATCTCGCGTTCGGGCTCTGCGTCGGGGTGTGCGTGCTCGCGCTCGCCAGCTGGGACGGCGGCGCCGGCATGAAGTTGCTGGCGATCGTTTCCGGCGCGTTCGTTGCCGTCGGTATCGCCGATCTTGCCCAGAAACACTCGACGCTGCGGCGCAACTATCCGCTGATCGCGCATATCCGCTTCCTGTTCGAATATGTGCGGCCGATGCTGCGCCAGTACGTCGTCGAGTCGGACAATGAGGAAGTGCCGTTCTCGCAGGTGCAACGCGCGGTCGTCAAGCAGCGCGCGAAGAACGCGCTCGACGTGCGCCCGTTCGGTACCGAACTCGACGTCTATGCGGAGCGCTATGAGTGGCTGAACCACTCGATCACGCCGAGCCTGATCGACAGCCACGATTTCCGCATCACGGTCGGCGGGCCGCAGTGCACGCAGCCGTACTCGGCCAGCGTGTTCAACATCTCGGCGATGAGTTTTGGTGCGATCTCGCCGAACGCGATCCGCGCGCTCAACGAGGGCGCGCACCGCGGCGGCTTCTATCACGACACCGGCGAAGGTTCGTTGTCGGCGTATCACCGCGAGAACGGCGGCGACATCTGCTGGGAGCTCGGCTCCGGTTATTTCGGCGCCTGCGAGCGCGCCGGCGTGTTCAGCGCGCAACGCTTCGTCGAAAAAGCCTTGTTGCCGCAGGTGAAGATGATCGAGATCAAGCTCTCGCAAGGCGCCAAGCCGGGCCATGGCGGAGTGCTGCCGGCGCCCAAGGTCAGCGCCGAGATCGCGGCGACGCGCGGTGTGCCGATGGGTGAGGACTGCATTTCACCGGCGCGCCACTCCACGTTCGACACGCCGGAAGGGCTGCTGCATTTCGTCGCGACCTTGCGCGAGCTTTGCGGTGGCAAGCCGACCGGTTTCAAGCTCGCGGTCGGCCATCCCTGGGAATGGTTCGGCATCGCCAAGGCGATGACGACGACCGGCATCCTGCCCGACTTCATCGTCGTCGACGGCGGCGAAGGCGGCACCGGTGCGGCGCCGCTCGAGTTCACCGACCACG
>JBIODY010000273.1:0-3525 GCA_044445505.1 Lysobacterales bacterium | reverse complement strand
GGCATGCAAGTCCTCGACAGGGTACGGAATGAAGATCGAACAGACCGGGGTTTGTGCGTCACAAGCCTCCCGCCGCCTGCGCCACCGCGCGAAACAGCGCCCGCCCCTTGTTCATCGTCTCCTCCCATTCCTTGCCCGGATCGGAGTCGTGAACCACGCCGCCGCCAGCCTGGACGTATAGGCGGCCACCCTGGATCACCGCAGTGCGGATCGCGATCGCGGTGTCGGCGTCGCCGTTCCACGCGACGTAACCGATCGCGCCGGCGTAGATGTTGCGCTTGTGCGGTTCGAGTTCCTGGATGATCTCGATAGCGCGGATCTTCGGCGCGCCGCTGACCGTGCCAGCCGGAAACGTGGCCTTCAGCACGTCCATGTACGACAGGCCTTTGCGCAGCTCGCCTTCGACCTGGCTGACGATGTGCATCACATGCGAGTAGCGCTCGATCACGAAGCTCTCGGTGAGCTGGACGCTGCCGGTCGTGCTGACCCGGCCGCCATCATTGCGGCCGAGGTCGATCAGCATCAGGTGCTCGGCACGTTCCTTCGCGTCGGCGAGCAGTTCCGCCTCGAGCGCGAGATCCTCCTCGCGGGTCGCGCCGCGAGGACGCGTGCCGGCGATCGGGCGCACGACGACCCTGCCTTGCTTGAGGCGCACGAGGATTTCCGGCGACGAGCCGACGATCTGGGTTTTCCCGAGATCCAGGAAATACATGTACGGCGACGGATTCAGCGCACGCAACGCGCGGTACACGTCGACCGGCCGCGCATGGAACGGTACCGACAGCCGCTGCGAGGGCACCACCTGGAAGATGTCGCCGGCGCGGATGTGTTCCTTCGCACGCTCCACGATCGCCTCGTACTGCTCGCGCGTGAAGCTGGATTCGAAATCGGTTTCCTCGAGCGCCTTCGGATCCGGCACGTCGGGGTAGCCGGAGCCGGAATGGCGCAGGCGGAACGCGAGTTCATCGAGCCGGCGCCGCGCGCGCGCGTACGCCCGCGGTTGCGCTGGATCGGCGTGCACGATCAGGTAGAGCCGGCCCTTGAGGTTGTCGAATACCGCGACTTCCTCGCTCAGCATCAACAGCGCATCCGGCGTGCCGAGTTCGTCGTGCCGGTCATCGCGCGCAAGGCGCGGCTCGATCCAGCCCACGGCTTCGAAACCGAAATACCCGACCAGACCACCGCTGAAGGCCGGCAGGTCCGGCAACTGCGGCACGCGATAACTCGCGCGAATAGTCTCGATCTCGGCCAACGGGTCGTGGAGCTCGCGCGTCTCGACGACCTCGCCGAGCTCCTCGACCGTCAGCGTGTTTCCACGCAGCACATATACGCGTCGGCACGGCAGGCCGATGATCGAATGACGGCCCCAGGTCTCGCCGCCCTCGACCGATTCGAACAGATACGCGTACGGCCCGTCGGCGAGCTTCAGATACACCGACAGCGGCGTGTCGAGATCGGACAGCACTTCGCGCACGACCGGAATGCGATTGTGGCCCTGTGCCGCGAGCGCGGCGAATTCGTCCTGGGTGATCACGGCAGCGGTTCGCAGCGAGATGGCCCGCGAAGATAGCAGCGCATGCGCGGCGGCGACAGCCTCCCCTTCGCTACGGACCATGCGGCGCGGCCTGCCGGCGTCCTCAACCGCCGACAGGTTCCGGTGACAGCCGCCGGCGCGGCATCCCTTCCATCGCGAGCGCGAATTCGACGCCGCTGCCGTCGGCGAGATTCGCCGCGTGGGCACGGCCGCGGTGCAATTCGGCGACCAGGCGCACGACGTACAGGCCGAGGCCGAGATGCGGCGACTCGCCACTGCGTGCGGCGCGCTCCCGCACCGACACCAGCGAATCGAACAAACGCTCCTGCATCGCCGCGGGCAGCAGCGGGCCCGCGTTCGCGACCCGGACGACGACGTCCTTGTCGCGCTGCTGCAATGCCAAGCCAATCCAGCCGTCGCCCGGCGCGAACGAGCAGGCATTGTCGAACAGCTTGTCGAGCGCCTGGGCAATCAGGTCCGGCGCACCATGGAACGGCACGTTCGCGGCAGGCAAATCGACCTTCAGTTCGCGCGTGCCGGCCAGCGCGCGATAACCTTCCGCACAGCCGGCGACCAGCGCGCGCAGGTCGAAATCCTCGGCCTCCGCCGAAGCGATCGCGCGCTCCATCCGGTTTGCCTCGCTCATCGCGCGAACGATGCCGCCAAGACGCTCGGCGCCGTCGCGCGCGCGCGCAAGATACGGGCGCGCGGACTCCGGGAGTGCCTGATGGTCGAGGTTGTCGAGTGAGGACTTCACGATCGCGAGCGGCGTATTGAGCTCATGCGAAAGCTTTGATGCCAGCGTGCGCAGATACGCGGTGTACGATCCGACCTCCTCAAGCAACTTGCCGAAACTCCGCGCGAGATCGCCGAGTTCGTCCGGCGCATCGATCAATGGCAGCGGGCCGTCCAGACGTCCGGACGTCCGTACCGCGCGCTCAGTCGCATTGCGCAGGCGACGGATACGGAACGACAGCGATGCGCCGAACACGAGCAGGATCGCGCCGGATATGCCCAATGCAGCCAGGGTGGCCACGGCGAGGCCGACCAGCGCACGGTTCGCGAGCAACGGCAGCGCGCGGCTCGCCTGCTCCAGCACCAGCGCGCCACGCAGTTCGTCGCCTTCGCGCAGCGGGACCGCCGCAGCCAACACGACCACGCCGTCCTGCTCGGTCGCGCGCCAGCTGGTCGCGGCGATGCCGGACAGCGCCTGCCAGACTTCGGGGGCATCGATGCGCGGCGCGGCATTGCCCAGCGTGGGCGAACCGCGGAACGCGGGTGCGATCACGCTGCGATAGATCAGGTCGGCGAACCATCCCGATTCGCGGCTGCGGCTGGCATCCGCGGCGACAAGGCGACCCGCGTCGGCGAGCAGCCAGCCATCCGGACTCACGATGCGCGCACGCGCATGATCCGGAACCAGCGGCTGCAGCGTGCGCGCCGCGGCGTCGTCGTAGCCGATCAGCGTGCGCAACTCGGGCGCATCGGCGGCGGGCCGCGCGGCATCGAAGACGCCGACGCCAATCTTTTCCGGCAACGCGCCGCGCAGCCGCAGTTCGATCCGGTAGCCGGAACCGTTTTCCTGCAGCACGCCGTCGAGATGATCCGGCAACCCATCGCCACCGCCCAGCGCAGGAGAGTCGAACGAACCCGGCGCGGCACTCGCGAGGAAATACCGTCGCGTTTGCGCTCCGCGCGCCAGCACCAGGGTGACGTGGTCGCTGTCGGCGACGCGCGGATCGCGCGGATCGACGCGCGTGCGCGTCGCATCGCGCACCTCGGCGAGCAGATACAGATCGTCCGCGCGACGCGCGATCGTCACCCGCAATTTCTGCGCGTCCTGCGCCGGGCCGAGCGCCTGCGCGAACGCCTGCAGGCTCGCCCAGTCGTCGGCGTAACCATCGATGACGATCGGCTCGTCGTGGCGATGCGCGTACAGCACCGGACCCGCCGCCGGCAGCTCGACCCGCGACGCCGCCAGCGCCTTGGCG
>JBIODY010000272.1:0-3527 GCA_044445505.1 Lysobacterales bacterium | reverse complement strand
CGATCAGCACGCCCAGCGCGGCCGTGGCCATGCCGCCGGCGAACCACCAGCGGCGCACCGCGAAACGCTGCCGCTGCGCGAGCGCGGCCTGGCGCGCGAGATTCAGTCGCAACAAGGTGGGCGCATCGAGCGGCTCGGCGGAGCGTTCGAGCAGGGCGACCGCACGATCGACCCAGGCCTCGCGATCGGGAGTGTTCATTGGTGCGCCTCCAGTTGATTGCGCAGGTTCGCCAGCGCGCGCGAAAGATGGGTCTTCACGCTGCCCTCGCTGCAGCGCATCGAGGTCGCGGTCGCTGCAACGTCGAGTCCCTCCCACAGGCGCAGCAGGAACGCCTGGCGCTGCCGCAGCGGCAGCGCCCGCAGCGCGATCTCGAGCGCCGCGCTCGCCTCGTCGTCGGCAAGCCGGGCCAGCGGTCCCGGTTCGCGCTGGTCGGCAACGCTTGCGATGGGATCGTCCTCATCCTTGTCGGTACCGCGATCGAACCAGCCGAGCCAGTGCCCGCGCACGCGCTGGCGCCGACGCCAATCGTGGATCCGGCTGTCGAGTACACGCCAGAACAAGGGCGCCCATTCGCTGTGCGCGCGGGTTGCGTAATTGCGCACGAAACCGAACATTGCGTCCTGGACCAGGTCCAGCGCTTCCTCGCGGTTCGAGGTGGCGAATTCGGCCATGCGCAACGCGCGTCGCTCGATCTCGCGCAGGAAACGTTCGATCGCGCGGCTGTCCTCGCTGGTCGTGGCCGTCGCTTCGGTCATGCGCCCGGGCACGCTCATCGAACAGGAATCGGCAAGCATTCGGCATCCGCCTTTCGAGGGACTTTCGCAGCCATGTAACGCGCCCGCACGCATCCGGTTGACGCGCCGGCCGCGCTGCATCTTGCTTGCCGATCGATGCGCCGCTGTCAAGCGGTTGTACACAGCCGCACGGATACCGCCGCGCAGTCTGATCAAATCCTGCGGAATTCCCCGATGAACGCGACGTTCACGATACAAGTCATTGAAACCATTTGAATATTACAGATTGATTAAACATTCGCCAACGCAAGCATCGCGGCTCCGCGACGCGCCCGCGGGCCCGCCACGGACAAGTGATCCACATAGTTATCCACAGATGTTGTGGATAAGCGAAAATTCTCCATATCCACCGATAGTTAACCCACTTTCCTGAAAGTTTCCTCAGAAACCATGCGCAAGCTGTGGCGATGTGCGGGACGCGCGCCGGTACACTCGCCGCAGCGCGGGTTTGCGCGTGGTCGTTGGGTCGAACGTTTCATCTGGAGTTGGATCGCGCCGTGGATCGTCGCCGCCGAAGCGACGCCCTTGAGGTCCATGTGTCCGGTGAGAGCAGACCCCGGCGCCGCGAGAACCCGCGAGCCGCTTCCAGGAGTGTCAGCGTCCACCCGCCCGTCATGACCTCGATCCTGCGCCTCGCGCTCCCGGTACCGCTGCCGACCCTGTTCGACTATCGCCTGGACGCAGTTGCGACCGTCGGCCCCGGTTGCCGCGTGCTGGTCCCGTTCGGCCGACGCCGGCTGGTCGGCATTGTCGTCGAGCAAACCGATGCCTCGGAGCTGGGCGATGACCGCTTGAAAGCGGTCGAACGCGTGCTCGACGCCAGCCCGCTGTTCGGCGACGAGTTGCTGGCCACACTGCGTTGGGCCGCGCGCTACTACCAGCACCCGCTTGGCGAGGTGCTGCACGCGGCACTCCCGGTCGTGCTGCGCTCGACGCGCCCGCTGCCGACGACCGGCATCGCGGCATGGCGCTTGACCGCCGCCGGGCGGATCGCCCACGCCGATCCGCAGCGTCGCCGCGGCACCCGCATCGGTGCGTTGCTCGATGCACTCGCGGACGGGCCGCTCGCGACCGCCATGCTCGACGCGCGCGCCGGTACGCCGGGGCCGCGGCGCAGTGCGGCGCAGCGCGGCTGGATCGAGCGTGCGCAGCTCGCGAACGCCCCTGCGGGCGCGGCGATCGCCGGCCCCGTGCTCAATGTCGAACAGCGCGCTGCCGCCGATGCGGTGATCGCGGCGTCCGCCGGCTTCGTGCCGTTCCTGCTGGATGGCGTGACCGGCAGCGGCAAGACCGAGGTCTATCTCGAGATCATCAAGGCCTGCCTGGCGAACGGACGCCAGGCGCTGGTGCTGGTGCCGGAAATTGCGCTGACACCGCAGGCATTGCGGCGTTTCCGCGAACGCCTCGGCATCGAGATTGCCACGCTGCATTCCGGCCTCGGTGAAACGGAACGCGCGCGCGCCTGGCTTGCCGCCGCACGCGGCGAGGCGCAGGTGATACTCGGCACGCGCTCGGCGATCTTCGTGCCGCTGGCGCGGCCGGGCGTCGTGATCGTCGATGAGGAGCACGATGCCTCGTACAAGCAGCAGGAAGGTTTCCGCTATCACGCACGCGACCTCGCGATCGTACGCGCGAAGGCGCTCGACGTCCCGGTCCTGCTCGGCACGGCGACGCCTTCACTGGAGAGTCTCGCCAACGTCGCCGCCGATCGCTATCGATCGCTGCGTCTGAGCCACCGCGCCGGCATGGCGCAACCGCCGGCGCTGCGCGTGGTCGATCTGCGCCAACAACGCCTGCAGCATGGACTGGCCATACCGGCGCTGGATGCAATCGCGGCCTGCCTCGCCCGCAACGAACAGGCGCTGATCTTCAGGAACCGCCGCGGCTACGCGCCCGTGTTGCTGTGCCACGACTGCGCCTGGAGCGCGCAATGCCGCGAGTGCGCGCGCGCATTGACCCTGCATCGCCGCGACCAGCGGTTGCGCTGCCATCACTGCGGCTTCGAGCAGGCGATCCCGCGCGCGTGTCCGCACTGCGGCGGGCTCGCCCTGCATCCGGTCGGCGAGGGCACCGAGCGCCTCGAAGAAGCGCTGGCCGCGCGCTTTCCGCAGGTGCCGATCGTGCGTGTCGACCGCGACACCACGCGTGGCCGACGCATGCGCGACGCGTTGTTCGACAGCCTGCCGGAAGCCGGCGCGCGCATCCTCGTCGGCACCCAGATGCTGGCCAAGGGCCATGACCTGCCGCATCTGACCCTGGTCGTCGTGGTCGGCGTCGATGAGGGCCTGTACAGCGTCGACTTCCGCGCCAGCGAGCGGCTCGGCCAGCTCGTCGTGCAGGTCGCCGGTCGCGCCGGCCGCGCGGAACGACCCGGCACGGTGCTGCTGCAGACCCACGACCCGACGCATCCGCTGCTGGGTGTATTGCTCAACGGCGGTTATCGCGCGCTCGCCGCACAATTGCTGACCGATCGCCGCGCGGCCGGCCTGCCGCCGTTCGCGCAGTTCGCCCTGCTGCGTGCCGAAGCGAAGGATGAAGACGCGCTCGATGGCTTCCTGCGCGCGGCGACCGCGACCGCGGCCGGCGATGCGTCGGTCGTCGCGCATGGCCCGCTCGCGGCGCCGATGCCGCTGCGCGCCGGCGCGCATCGCGGCCAGGTGCTGATCGAGGCCGGCGAACGCGCGGCGCTGCAGGCGTTCCTGCCGGCATGGCTCGAGCGCGTGCGCGCACTG
>JBIODY010000271.1:0-3528 GCA_044445505.1 Lysobacterales bacterium | reverse complement strand
GGACGGCCGCTCTGGTTTCGCGATCACGGAGATCGCAGGAGAGAACACCCATGAACGATTTCGAGATCCAGCGCGAATTGCGCCAGATGAATACCCCGCACGCGCCGCAGAGCGATCTGTGGCCGGCGATCGCGACGCGCATCGCGGCCGGCGGGCAGGCGGCGCACCGCCGCTGGTTGCCGCTCGCCGCGGCGGCCGGCTTGGTGCTGGCCGTCGCCGGCACGCTGATGTTCGGTGTGCACGAGTCCACGGCACCGTTGGCGAGAACGGGTACGGATACCGGCGCGGGCACGGCGCAGAAGCTGCGCCTCTCGCCGCGCGACTTCGCGCGCGCGCCGGGCGGCGACCCGCGCCTGGTCGGGGCCAGCGTCGTGCTCGATGCCGCGCACGCCGAACTGGAGCAGGCGCTCGACCAGCGCCCCGACGCGGTGTTCCTGGTGAGCTTGCTCAACCGCACCAACGCGCAGCGCATGAAACTCGAACATTTCGGCGCGCGCGCCGGCTGACCTGTCTGGAGACGCATCCATGAAACGGCATTCATTGCACCTGATGATCGCGCTCGCGCTGATCGGTGGCGACGCACTCGCCGAGACGCCGATCAACGAAAGCCGTGCGGTCAACGCGGATGCGCGTATCGACGTCTCGAACATCAAGGGCACAGTCACGGTCAGCGCCTGGAACAAGAACGAGGTCGCGATCGGCGGCACGCTCGGCGATGGCGCGAAAGGCCTCGCCGTCGAAGGCGATGCAGGACATCTGACGATCAAGGTGCAGCCGCCCGACCAGCAGGGCTGGTTCAGTTGGGGCGCCGACACGCGCATGGGTGATACCGAGCTCGACATCAAGGTGCCGAGATCCGCGGAGATGAAGATCGAGGTGGTCAGCGCCGACGTCAGTCTGTCCGGCGTCGCGGGGCGCTCGCTGAAGGTCGACGGCGTCAGCGGCAAGCTGCATCTGGACAGCGGCGCGAAGGAAGTCGAGGTCGGCAGCGTCAGCGGCAATGTCGATCTGACCGGCGCGTCCGAGCATGCGCACATCGAAACCGTGTCCGGCAACATCCGCGCGCGCGGCCTCGATGGCCAGGTCAAGTACGAAACCGTCTCGGGCGATATCGACGCCGAAGGCGGCAGTTATCGCGAGATCGGCGCGGGCACGGTGTCCGGCGACGTCACCCTGCGCGGCAAGCCGGAGAACACGGCGCGCGTCGACGTCGAGACGATGAGCGGCGATGTGCATCTGTATCTGCCGCCGAGCGCGTCGACGCGCCTGCGCGCATCGAGCTTCAGCGGCAGCATCCGCAGCGATTTTGGCACCGCCAAGCATGGCGACCACGGTCCCGGCAGCAGCCTCGAAGCGAGCAGCGGCGCCGGCGAAGGCCAGGTCAAGATCCAGACCTTCAGCGGCGACATCGAGATCCGCAAGCAGTGATGGCGTTTTGTGGGAGCGGCTTCAGCCGCGATGTTCCTCGCCGAACACCGCACGCCATCCCCACCCAACCCTCTCGCGCATCTCTGCGCTCGCGAGTCCGGTCTGCACATCCGCGTGCGGGCCGTTCGCCGGAGCGCGGCAGTGCCGCGCGACTGCGCCCGCCAGGAGCGGGCGCGAACAGCGCAGCTGGCGCGGAGCGCGAGCGGCAGGATGGCGCGAGTCAAGCCCGGCTCACCCTTGAAGGGGGCTCGAAAGCATCGCGGCTGAAGCCGCTCCCACAAATTCCTCTTTTGAATTAGGCGGCGGCCACCTTCTTCAACCCGAGAACATCGCCAAGCAATGCCTGCGCGGTGACCTCCGGCCCGGCGCCCGGCCCCTGGATCACCAGCGGCTGCGCGCAATAGCGCATCGTCGTCAGTGCGTACAGATTGTCGGTGCCGGCGAGGCGTGCGGCGGGATGGATCGGCGCGACTTCAGCAAGTCCGACCCGCGCCTGTCCGTGTTCGTCGAGTCGCGCGAGGAAACGCAGTACCCGCCCCGCCCGCGCTGCGCGTGCGCGGCGCGCCTCGAGCGCGGCATCGAGTTCGTCGGCTCGCTCCAGGAACGCCGCCACGTCGATTCCGCGCAGTGACGGCGGCACCAGACTTTCCACTTCAACCTGCTCCGCGTCGATCGCATGACCGGCGCTGCGCGCGAGGATCAGCAGCTTGCGCGCGACATCGGCGCCGCCGAGATCGACCCGCGGATCGGGCTCGGTGTAGCCGAATGCGCGCGCCTCGCGCAACAACGCCGAGAACGGCCGGCTGCCGTCGAAATGATTGAAAAGCCACGACAGCGAACCGGAAAACACGCCTTCGAGCGCGAGCAGCCGATCGCCGCATTCGCGCAGGCGGCGCAGCGTCGCCAGCACGGGCAGACCGGCGCCGACGGTCGCCGCATCGCCGTACTCCACCGCACCGCGCACGCGCGCTTCGCGTAGCGCGTTCCACGCATGCAGATCCGTTCCCGTCGCCGCCTTGTTCGCGCTGACCACGTGATAGCCGGCAGCGAGCCAACCTGCGTGCCGCGATGCGACCGCGATCGATGCGGTTGCATCGATAATGATGCGCCGGGCCGCACCGCTGGCGCCGAGCGCCACCAGCAATGCCGCGTCATCACGCGGCGCGGCGGATACAGACAGGAATGCGGGCACATGCCGGGGTACGAAACCGCGCGGGTTGGCTATCTGGTATCGGGAATTCGCTGCACCCACCAGATTCAGCCCGTTCGCCGCCGGCGTTGCCAGCAGACGCAACAGCGCGCTGCCGACAAGGCCGGCACCGAGCAGCACGATCGCGACATCGCCTGCGCGCACCGCGAATTTCGGCAGCGCACTCATGCACGCACCTGGTGCCGTGGCTGCACGGCGACAGCCCGCGTGAGCGCCGCTTCTAGATCGGCGCACAGATCCGCGCCATCCTCGATACCGGCCGAGATGCGCAGCAGCGCGTCGCTGATGCCGGCAGTGCGGCGCGCCTCGGGCGCCATCGACGCGTGCGTCATCGTCGCCGGATGCGCGATCAGGCTTTCGACGCCGCCGAGCGATTCGGCCAGCGAGAAATGCTGCAGCCCGTCGAGGAAGGCCTCGATCGCCACCAGCCCACCCTCGAGTTCGAAGCTCAGCATCGCACCGAAACCCGACTGTTGGCGCTCCGCCAGCGCGTGTCCCGGATGCGTGGCCAGGCCCGGCCAGTAGACCCGCGACACCGCCGCATGCGCATCGAGCAGCGCGGCGATGCGCGCGGCGTTTTCCTCGTGCGCGCGCAGGCGCGGCCCGAGCGTGCGCAGGCCGCGCAGGGTCAGGAAGCTGTCGAACGGCGCGCCGGTAAGACCGAGGCAATTCGCCCACCAGCTCAAGTGTTGCGCGGTGTCCGCGTCCTTCGCGATGACTGCGCCGCCGACCACATCGCTGTGGCCATTGATGTACTTCGTGGTCGAATGCACGACGATGTCCGCGCCTAGGGTCAGTGGCTTCTGCAGCGCCGGCGACAGGAATGTGTTGTCGACCACGCAGCGCGCGCCGACCGCCCGCGCGGCCTGCGCGATGTGACGCACGTCGCT
>JBIODY010000270.1:0-3542 GCA_044445505.1 Lysobacterales bacterium | reverse complement strand
CTGGTGTTCGGCGTCGTGCGCCTGTGGCGGCGCGATCGCGACCTCGCCGCGCTGACCCTCGGCGCGAGCGTCGTCGGCATCGCGGTGATCTGCGCCGCGCGCCCGGCCTGGATCCAGCATGCGCAGGTGCTGGTGCGGTACGCGGCGCCGGTCCTGCCGTTCCTGCTGCTGTATGTCGCCGAAGGCGCCGCGGGCGTGCTCGAACGCGTGCGCTGGCCGACGTTCGCCGCAGGCCTCGCGGCGCTCGGCGTGGCCGGCGCATTCGTCGCAGGTCCGCTGCCGGCCATCCAGTATCGGCCGAACCAGTTCATGGCGGATGAACTGTTCCAGTTCGACTACGATGCGCGGGAGAATCCGTACGCGACGCTGCTACAGCTCGGGCCGGTCTCGCCGTTCTATCGCGAGCTTGCGACGAAACCGCCAGGCAGCGTGACCCTGATCGAAGCGCCGCAGCGCGCGCAATCGAACTACATGCCGGATCCGTGGCTGCAGCAGATCCATCGGCAGAACGTCAAGTTCGCGCTGGTTGCGCCGGTCTGCGGCGTTGGCGACTGGGACGAATACCCTTACACGGCCAGCGGCGCGCGTTTCAGCCGCATCGCGAAACTCGGCGACATTCTCGATGGCGCGACCTGGGGCGCCGACTATCTGGTGCTGCGCCTCAAGCCATGGACCCTCCCGGCCGGCAAGGATTTTCCGTGGCCGGTCGCGTGGCCCGACATGGGCGCCTGCGTGGCGAAGGTCGCCGCTAGGCTCGGCCAGCCGGAATATCGCGATGATCAGATCGTCGTGTTCGCGCTGTCCGCCAGGCCGGGCGGCTCGACCAGGCGGTAGCCGACTCCGATCTCGGTCAGCAGCAGGCGCGGCCGGGCCGGGTCGGTCTCGATCTTGCGACGCAAGGCGCGCATGTAGATGCGCAGGTACTGTGGAGACTCGGTATGCGCCGCGCCCCAGACCTCGCGCAGCAACTGGCGGTGGGTCAACAACTTGCCGCGATGACGCGCGAGCGTGGTCAGCAACTGGTATTCGATCGGCGTGAGGTGCAGATCGCGACCGTCGCGCTGCACGCGATGAGCGGCGAGATCGATGGTGATTTCGCCGATGTCGATGCGGGCGCCCTCGTCGTCCTTGTTGCGCCCGATCAGGTGCCGTTGCATCACGCGTAATCGCGCGAGCAGTTCGCCGATCCCGAACGGCTTGGTCAGGTAGTCGTCGGCGCCCAGGTCGAGCGCGGCGACCTTGTCCGCTTCGCGGTCGCGCGCCGACAGCACGAGAATCGGCTGTGTGTACCATTCACGCAGTCGCTGGATCACGTCGAGACCCGAAATGTCCGGCAGGCCGATATCGACGATCGCGATATCCGGCCGGTGCAGCGCGGCGAGCCGCAGGCCCTCATTGCCGCTGTCGGCGACGCGCAGCGCATAGCCGTGCGCGTCGAGTGCAGTCGCGAGGAATCGCTGGATCTGGGGATCGTCCTCGATCAGCAACAGATTCGCGCGTGATGCATTCATGCATTCGAGTCCGCGCTACGCAGCGGCAGCGTGATGCGAAACTCCGCGCCGCCGCCGCTCGCGTTGTGGGCGGTAATCGTGCCTGCGTGCGCTTCCACGATCGCCTTGCAGATCGCGAGGCCGAGCCCGAAACCGCTCTGCGCGCGTTCGGTGCGCGCCTGGTGGAACTTGGCGAAGACACGGCCCTCTTCGCCGGGAGCGAAACCGGGCCCATGATCGCGTACCGACAGCACGAGATCGGTCTCCGTGGTCAGCGCAGAAATTTCCGCTGCGGTGCCTGGCGGCGTGTGACGGACCACGTTTTCGAGCAGGTTCGACAGCAGCTGCTCCAGCATGACCTCGTCGCCCGGCACCAGCGGCAGGTCATCAGCGAGTCGCAACCTTACCGGGTGCTGTGCGAGCAGCTCGCGCAGACGCGCCAGCACGGCGCCGATCAGTTCGTCGAACGCGATCAAGTCACGGCGGAGTTCAATTCCGCCTTCGCGGAGTCGGGTAAGGTCGAGCAGGTTGCCGATCAGGCGGTTCATGCGCTCGGCCTCGTGCAGCAGCGTGTCGAGCAGGATCGCGCGTTGCGCGTCGTCGAGACGATCCGGTGCACTGTCGCGAAGCGTCGATGCGGAGCCGATGATCGTTGCCAGCGGCGTGCGGAAGTCGTGCGAAATCGCGCTCAGCAGAACGTTACGCAGGCGCTCGGATTCGATTTGCACGCCGGCGTCCTGCGCCGCCGCGGCAAGCTGGACCCGCTCCATCGCGACCGCGGCCTGGTTGACCAGCGCCTCCACCAGGTGCATCTGCTCGGGAATCTGCACCTGGCGCGCATCTTGGGGGCGCAGGCCAAGCACTCCGATGCAATGCTTCAGAGCATTCAGCGGCAGGTAGATCGCGCCGGCGCTGGCCAGAGTGTCCGTCGCGAGACCGGCTTTGCGGCGATGATCGTACGCCCATTGCGCGATTCCGAGATCGTTGCCGGGGACCGGGTAACGCGCGAGGTTCGCGGGCGCGCGTTCCACGCCGCGGTCGCAGAAGTGCGTCGGGTCCTGGATTTTTCCGTCCACGTCGGGCAGCAGAACCGCGCCTTCGCCATCGACGCTGGCGACGACGTGACGGACGAGGAATTTCGCGAGCTCTTCCAGTGTGCGGCGGCGCGACAGCTCGCGGCTCAGCGCATACAGCTGCGCCGTGCGCCGTTCGCGCTGGCGCGCGACTGAAGCCTGACGACGGCCGAGCGCGGCGAGATGGCTGATCAACAAGGCCGTGACCAGCATCACGCCGAACGTTATCACGTACTGGGTGTCCGATACCGCGAATGAATACTGTGGCGGTACGAACAGAAAGTCGAACAGCGCAACGCTGAGCACTGCAGCCAGCACCGAAGGGCCGCGACCGAAACGCGCGGCGGCGACGACGGTGCCCAGCAGATAGACCATCACGACATTGGTGCGCTCGAAACGTCCGCTCATCAGCGAACAGATCAGGGTCGCCAACGCGACCACAGCGACGCTCTTGAGGTAGGCAGGCCAACGGCTGTTGCGATGGAATGCGCGACCCGTTGCGCGCTCGTCGCTGCCGGGTTCCGCGGAGATCACGTAGACATCGATCGATCCGCTGCGGCGGATCAGCTCATCGACCAGCGAACCCTTCAGGCGCTCGCGCCAGCCGCTGCGCAGCGGTTTGCCGACGATGAGCTTGCTGACATTGCGCTGGCGCGCAAAATCGATGATGGTCGCCGCGACACTCTCGCCGCTGAGGTTCGCGGTCTCGGCGCCGAGCTGTTCGGCAAGTTTCAACGCCGCAAGAATGCGATCGCGCGAGTCCTGCGGCAGGCGCACCAGCGCCGGCGTCTCGACGTAGACCGCCAGCCATTGCGCGTTCAGTGCGGCGGCCATGCGCGTCGCCGAACGCACCAGCCGCGCCGACAGCGGATCGGGTCCTACGCACACCAGGACACGTTCGCTGGCGGCCCACGGCTGCGCGATCGCATGCCGCTCGCGGTACTCGCGCATCGCCGCGTCGACGCGCTCGGCGGTCGTG
>JBIODY010000269.1:0-3544 GCA_044445505.1 Lysobacterales bacterium | reverse complement strand
GCTCCTACAACAGGCGCGAGCGCTTTGCGATGCCGTCGAATTCCTTCAGCTCCTCCAGCAGCAATTCCATCTCCCCCAACGGCCACGCATTCGGCCCATCGCTGAGCGCCTTGTCCGGATCCGGATGCGTTTCCATGAAGACTCCGGCAATGCCGACCGCGACCGCGGCGCGCGCCAGCACCGGTACGAATTCACGTTGGCCGCCGGATTTGCCGTCGGCGCCGCCGGGCAATTGCACCGAATGCGTCGCGTCGAACACGACTGGGCAGCCGGTGTCGCGCATGACGCTGAGCGAGCGCATGTCGGAGACGAGATTGTTGTAGCCGAAGCTGGCGCCGCGTTCACAGACCATGATCTGATCGTTGCCGGTCACCTTCGCCTTCGCGGCGACGTGCTTCATCTCCCACGGCGACAGGAACTGGCCTTTCTTGATGTTGACCGGCTTGCCGGCCTTGCACACGTTCTGGATGAAATCGGTCTGGCGGCACAGGAATGCCGGTGTCTGCAGCACGTCGACGACGGACGCGACCTCGTTCAACGGCGTGTATTCGTGCACGTCGGTCAGCACCGGCACGCCGATCTGGCGTTTGACCTCGGCGAGCACCTTCATGCCTGCTTCGAGGCCCGGGCCGCGGAAGCTGGTGCCCGAGGTGCGGTTTGCCTTGTCGA
Organism: Lysobacterales bacterium; assembly: GCA_044445505.1. Taxonomy (GTDB): domain Bacteria; phylum Pseudomonadota; class Gammaproteobacteria; order Xanthomonadales; family Rhodanobacteraceae; genus Dokdonella_A. Next base: position 2,875 of record JBIODY010000269.1, on the reverse strand, counting down.
AGCTGGATTTGAAAATGAACGGGATACCGAGCTTGGCGGTGATTTCCTTGAGCTGGCCGGCGGTGTCGAGTTGCAGTTGCATCGACTCGATCACACAGGGGCCGGCAATCAGGAACAGCGGACGGTCGAGGCCGACGTCGAAGCCACAGAGCTTCATCGACCGGACACCGTCGTGGGAGCGGCTTCAGCCGCGATGCCGTTCATCACGCCGTGGACACCATCCCCATCCAACTCTCCCCTTGAACGGGAGGGCTTGAAAGCATCGCGGCTGAAACCGCTCCCACAAGGGACGCGTTTGCAAAAGCCGTTCAAGCCACCGCCTCCTGGGCCAGCCGCGGCGCCTCGCGCATCGCTTTCTGCTCGCGCGCTGCACGAATGAAGCCGATGAACAGCGGGTGGCCATCGCGCGGCGTCGAGGTGAACTCCGGATGCGCCTGGCAGGCGACGAACCAGGGATGGTTCGGCAGTTCGATCATCTCGACCAGCAGGTCGTCCATCGATTTGCCGGCAATGATCAGGCCGAGATCCTCGAACTGCTGCCGATAGCGGTTGTTGAACTCGTAGCGATGCCGATGGCGTTCCCGGACCACGTCCTGGCCGTAGAGCTCGCGCGACAAGGTGCCGGCCTTGAGGCGGCATTCCTGCGCCCCGAGGCGCATCGTGCCGCCCTTGTCCGAACTCTCATCGCGTTTCTCGACCTCGCCGGCGCCGGTCGTCCATTCGGTGATCAGCGCGATCACCGGATGTTCGGCGTTGCGGTCGTTCTCGGTGGAATTCGCGCCGGCCAGCCCGGCGACATTGCGCGCAAAATCGGTGACTGCGGCGTGCATGCCATAGCAGATGCCGAAATACGGCACGCGATGCTCACGGGCGTAACGCGCCGCGGCGATCTTGCCCTCGAAACCGCGCTTGCCGAAACCGCCGGGTACCAGGATGCCGTCGGCCTCCTTGAGGATATCGGCGCCGCGGCGCTCGATCTCCTCGGACTCGATCCAGCGCAGGTTCACCATGGTCTTCTGCTTGAGGCCGCCGTGGCGCAGCGCTTCGCCGAGCGACTTGTACGCGTCCTTGTGCTCGACGTACTTGCCGACGATCGCGATATTGACTTCGCCCTGCGGATGCTCGGCCGCATCTACGACGCGGTCCCATTCGGCAAGGTCGGCAGGCTTTGCATTCAGGCGCAGGCGGTCGATCACGATCTCGTCGAGCCCCTGCGCATGCAGCCACTGCGGCAGCTTGTAGATCACGTCGACGTCCATCGCGCTGATCACGGCCTTCTCCGGCACGTTCGTGAACAGCGCGATCTTGCGCCGGTCCGACTGCGGCAGCGGCTGCTCGCTGCGACACAGCAGCACGTCCGGCTGGATACCGATCGAGCGCAGTTCCTTGACCGAATGCTGGGTCGGCTTGGTCTTGATCTCGCCGGCAGCCTTGATGAACGGGACCAGGGTCAGATGCATGAACATCGCCGCCTCGGCGCCGTGCTCGATGCGGATCTGGCGGATCGCCTCCAGGAACGGCAGCGATTCGATGTCGCCGACCGTGCCGCCGATCTCGACCAGGGCCACGTCGTAACCCTGGGTCGCCTCGTAGATGCGGTGCTTGATCTCGTCGGTGATGTGCGGGATCACCTGCACGGTCGCGCCGAGATAGTCGCCGCGGCGTTCCTTGGCGATCACGCTCTCGTAGATCTTGCCGGTGGTGATCGAGTTCTTGCCGGTCAGGCGGGTGCGCACAAAGCGCTCGTAGTGGCCCAAGTCGAGATCGGTCTCGGCGCCGTCGTCGGTGACATAGACCTCGCCGTGCTGGAACGGGCTCATCGTGCCCGGATCGACGTTGATGTAGGGGTCCAGCTTCATCATCGTCACGCGCAGTCCGCGCGCTTCGAGGATGGCGGCCAGCGACGCCGCCGCGATGCCCTTGCCAAGTGAGGACACCACGCCGCCGGTCACGAAAATCAGGGGGGTCATGGGGAAACGTTCCGCCGGAAATCGCTATTCTATAGGCTTGCCGCGCGGCCTGCGAGTCTGCGTGCGCAAGCTGCCGCAGGCGCAACGACGATCCGCCGCTACGGCGCCTGCTCCGCCCCTGGCATGGCCGGAACCTGGGCTCGGTCCCGCTCCAGCTGCCAGAAAATCCACGCCGACACCGATGTGACCACGCCGACGCAGACGAAGGTGGCGTGGAATGCGCTCAGTACGGTGCTGTCGGCAGGCGCCGCAAACGCACCGGTGAATGCGGCGAGCAGGCCGCTGGCTGCGGCGACACCGAGGCTCATCGACAGCATCATGACCATCGACAGCAAGCTGTTGCCGGCGCTCGCGAGTTCACCTTCCAGATCGCGCAGCGTGATCGTGTTCATCGCGGTGAACTGCAGCGAATTGACCATGCCGAAGAACGCAAACTGGGCAATCCGCAGCCACAGCGGCTGCCCGACCGAAACGAACGCGAAACTCGCCATCGCCAGCCCGACCAGGATCGTGTTGCCGATCAGCACGCGGCGATAACCGAACTCGCGCACGATCGGCACGACCATGCCCTTGGACAGCATGCCGGCGACCGCGACCGGAATCATCATCATGCCGGCCTGCATCGGGCTGTAGCCGAGGCTGACCTGGAGCAGCAGCGGAATCAGGAACGGCATGCTGCCGGTGCCGATCCGCGAGAACAGGTTGCCGAGCACGCCGACCCGGAATGTCGGCACGCGAAACAGGCCGAGTGCGAACAGCGGTCCCGGCGCACGCGTCGCATGCAGCCAGTACGCGACGAAACTGGCCATGCCGAACAGCAGCAGCATCAGCACCGTCGCATGGTTCAGGCCGAGTTCGGAAAGCCCGTCGAGCGACAACGAAATCGCGATCATGCTGAAGGCCAG
>JBIODY010000268.1:0-3548 GCA_044445505.1 Lysobacterales bacterium | reverse complement strand
CCGTGGTCGGCAGCGCCAGCTCGTCGGCAGGCACGCTTTGCAGCAGCAACGCGGTCACCGCATCCACATCGTCACCGGCCTCGACCAGCGCGGCGGCCCGTTGCCCGGCGTCCTTCGGTGAATCGAAGCCACGGCTCTGCAACAGCACCGTTCCGTCGCTCGCGCTCAGCTTGAAATAGAACTTGCCGTCGGCCTCGCGATAGCTCTTGAGCTGCGGCAACGGTGCCTTCGAACCCTGTAGAGAGACGGGCCCGGCCGTCGCGCCAGTCGAGGCGTTTGCCGAAAGACCGCTCGTGGGCGAATTGGTGAGCGCGCGAATGCCCACGGCGTGGCGCAAGCGGGACAGCAACGGAACGCTGCGCTCGCGTGCCTTGCGGGCGCCGACCTGCAACCGTTCCTCGATGCGTTCGGGCTTTGCGATCAATTCCTCGTAGCGCACGCGCAGCGGCGCGAGTTCAGCATCGATGCGCTCGAACAGCTTCTGCTTCGCCTCGCCCCAGCCGATGCCATCGGCGAAGGCCTCGCGCATCGCCGCCGCTTCTTGGATGCTCGCGAACGCCTGGTAGATCGCGAAGAGATTCGAGTCGTCCGGATCTTTCGCCTCGCCCGGCGCGCGCGAGTCGGTAACGATGCCGAGGATCGCCTTCTTCAACTCCTTCGCAGGCAGCCAAAGCGGAATCGTGTTGTCGTAGCTTTTGGACATCTTGCGGCCGTCGGTGCCGGGCAGGGTCGCGACGTTGTCCTCGATCTTCGCCGCCGGCGCCACGAAATAGTCGCCGCCGTAGATGTGGTTGAAGCGCTGGCCGATATCGCGTGCCATCTCGATATGCTGGATCTGGTCGCGTCCGACCGGCACCTCGTGCGCGTTGAAGATCAGGATGTCCGCGGCCATCAGCACCGGGTACATGTACAGGCCGGCGGTGATGCCGGCATCCGGATCGTCGCTTCCGGCGACATTCGCATCGACCGCGGCCTTGTACGCATGCGCGCGGTTGAGCAGGCCCTTGGCGGTCACGCAGGTCAGCAGCCAGGTCAGTTCCGGGATCTGCGGGATGTCGGACTGGCGATAGAAGAACACCGTGTCCGGATCGAGGCCGCAGGCAAGCCAGCTCGCGGCGATTTCCAGCGTCGACTGCTGCACGCGTGCCGGGTCGCCGGTCTTGACCAGCGCGTGATAATCGGCGAGGAAATAGAACGATTCCGCGTCGGCGCGGCGGCTCGCGGCGATCGCCGGCCGGATCGCGCCGACATAGTTGCCGAGGTGCGGCGTGCCGGACGTGGTGATGCCGGTCAGGATCCGGCGTTTCTCGCTCATTGCGCGACTCTCGGGAAGCGGCCCGTCAGTGTACGGGAAGCCGCCCACCAGCTTAACCCCGCCGCCGCCGTGGCCGCGTTGCATGCATTCGCCCAACCCGAGGAGACCCACCATGCGTACCCTGCTCTGCGCCGCGCTGCTGGCCGCCGGCCTGTCCACCGCCCATGCCGGCAACCTGCTCGACCTCGCCGTGATCGACCGCGACAGCGGATCGACGCTGCCGACCTACGCCGACCATGGCCGGCTCTACGTCGCCGGCACGCCCGGCCATCGCTATTCGCTACGCCTGACCAACCGCAGCGGCGGCCGCGTGCTCGCGGTGCTCGGTATCGATGGCGTCAATGCGGTCAGCGGCGAAACTGCGAGCCCGGACCAGACCGGCTACGTGCTCGATGCGTTCGAGTCGACCGAGATCGGCGGCTGGCGCAAGAACCTCGACGAGGTCGCGCAGTTCACGTTCACCGCGCTGCCGAACAGCTATGCCGCGCGCACCGGCCGGCCGGCGAATGTCGGCGTGGTCGGCGTCGCGGTGTTCACCGAGCGGGTGCCGGCGTGGCGCCAGCGCGATGAGATCGCGCAGCAATCCGCGCCACCGCCACCGGCATCCGCACCGATGGATGCCGAGGCGCAGCGCGCCGATTCCGCGGCTGCCGGTGCTGCGGCGCCGATGCCCGCGCAAGCCGCGAAGCCGGGGGCGAAGCAGAAAGCGGAGGCGTTTGCGCGCCGCGAGGAACGCCTCGGCACTGGTCACGGCGCGCGCGAATACGCGCATGTCGACACGACCACGTTCGAGCGCGCCTCGCGCCGGCCCGCCGAGACCGTCGCGATCTGGTACGACTCCTACGCGAACCTGGTTGCGCAAGGCATCATCGAACGCCCGATCGCGCGCGTCGAACCGCGTCCGTTCCCCGGCGGTTTCGTGCCCGATCCGCGTTGAGTGGCGTGGCGTACCGGTCCACGGATGGACCGGCATCGGTCTGCAGGCCTAGGTCTCCGCGCACTGTCTCCATGGCGCCAAGCCTGCGATAAAGCGCGGCCGACGCGGCGTCCGACAGGGGGCGCCGTCGCGTACCCCGAGGAGTTGCCGATGAGAACCGCTGCTGTCGTGCCGGGCGCCCTTGCGCTCGCCATTGCCCATTGCCTGATGTCGCCAGTGCGCGCCGACGAACCCGCGCCGCAGGCGACGCCGGAAAACACCGCGCAGCTGCCGCGCGTCGAAGTGCGCGATCACAACCCGCAAGACGACACGCGGCCGAAACTGCAGCACATCATGCGCGAGGTCGACGGCACGCTGATCACGGTGACCAAGAAGACCTCGATCACCAAGGTCGACAACATCCCGACCGTGGTCGACAACAACCTGCGCGACCTGTTCGCGCAGACGCCGGGCCTGTTCTATTCCGAACAGCAGACGCCGGGCCAGTTGAACCTGAGCTATCGCGGCATCGGCAATCCGCAGGAATCGGAATTCGTGACTGTGCTGCTCGATGGCATTCCGCTCGAGGGCGACTGGATCGGCTTCCCGACCATCTACACGTTCCCGCCGCCGCAGTCGCTGTCGGAAGTGCAGCTGATCCGCGGCGGCAGCTCTCTGCTGTACGGTCCGGAGCCGCCGCCTACCGTGAACCTTGTCAGCCGCAAGCCGATCGCGGACCGCGAGCTGGCCGGCTACACCGAAAACGTGGTCGGCAGCAACGGCATGTTCGCGACGTTCAACCAGCTCTCCGGCACGTCCGGCGCCTGGGACTATCTCGCCGACGCGCACTACCGCAGCAACGACGGCCAGCGCGACAACGGCGATTCCAAGCTCAAGGGCGCGGACCTGCACATCGGCTACCGGCCCGACGACATGGCCTACACTGCGCTCGATTTCCACGCCTATGATCTCGACACCGGCGATCCGGGCAAGCTGAGCTACCCACAGTTCGTCGCCGATGCGGACCAGTCGCCGACCCCGTTCAATCGTCTGTGGACGGATCGCTACGTGCTCAGTCTGACCCATGAGCGCCAGTTCGATGCGGAGACCGAACTCGTCGCCAAGGTCTGGGCCGGCTACCAGGACCAGGCCTCGCGTTCGCAAGATCGCGGATCCGCGCCGACGACCTCGACGCTGCAGGACGAACAGTTCCGCTTCAGCGGCCTCGACGCGCGCGTCGTGCATCACTGGGGACGCGGCAATGCGTTCACGATCGGCACCACGCTGTACCACTCGGATGCGCCGTTCCGGCAGTGG
>JBIODY010000267.1:0-3555 GCA_044445505.1 Lysobacterales bacterium | reverse complement strand
TCGCGGCGCTGGTCGCGCACTTCCTCGATGCCGCGGATCGGGCGGCGCACGAGCGTGTCGTTCCGGCTGCGCCGCGAGGCAGGCTCGCCGCAGCGTGCGACGAGTTCGCCGGCGCTGAGACCGTCGAACAGGCCGTTCGGGTTGCAGTCGCTGCCGATCGCGCCGACGCCGTAGCCGAGCGTTTCCTCGCGCACCAGGCGGCCGTCGCGGAACACCAGCCGCCGCATCAGCTGGCGCGGACCGAAGTTGTAGTACCACACGTCGAACACCACTTCGCTCTGGCGTTCGAGCGGGCCGTACGCGCCGATGATCTCGAGCTTCGCGAACTGGTCGGTCCAGAACGGTTCGCCGCAGCGTTGGCGGACCTGGAAGTCCTGGTCGCCGTCGGTGACGATGCGCGTGCCGCAGCGCATCGCGTGCGCAGCCGGGCTTGCGAGCAGCAAGGTGAATACGAGGAGCAGGGTTCGGCGCATGGGCGTTTCTTCGCAGGGCCGGCAGAGCGTGCCATCGACGTGGGTTCCGCAGCGGGAATCCGCGGTTGCTCGTATCCGACGCGGCGCGGCGCGATCTGGTCGCAGCCGTTCCCGCTACAGGTCGTGGATGCCGGCGCGGCTGCCGAGGATTTCGGCGATCACGTCGGGCGCGTAGTCGAACGAATCGTAGTACAGCCGCTCCTCGGGCAGGCCGGCGTCGACGAACGCACGTCGGCCGGCGTCGATCATTGTCGGTGGCCCGCTCATGTAGAGGTCGAATCCGGACAGGTCCGGATGATCCTCGAGCAGCGCCTCGTGTACGAGTCCGGTGCGCAGTCCGTCGGCGTACTCGGCATCCGAGATCACCGGCGCGAAGCGGAAGTTCCCGGCCTCGCGCGCCCAGCGTTGCGGCAGCCCGCGCAGGTACAGGTCGGCCGCGATGCGCGCGCCCCAGTACAGTTTCATCTCGCGGCGCGTGCCGAGGTGCAGGAAATGCTCGACCAGCGCCTTGATCGGCGCGAAGCCGGTACCGCCGGCCATCAGCAGCATCGGACGCTCGCTGTCCTCGCGCGGCACGAAGGTGCCGAGCGGACCCTCGACACGCAGCAGCGCGCCGGGTTCCAGCGCATCGAACACGCTGGTCGTGAAGCCGCCGCCGCTGACCCGGCGCACGTGCAGCTCGATCGTGTCGTCGTCGTGCGGCGCGTTCGCGATCGAGAATGCGCGGCGCTTGCCGTCTTCGAGCAATACGTCGAGATATTGGCCGGGCAGCCGGCGCATGCGTTCGCCGCGCGCGGTCAGCAGGCTGAGCCGCGCGACATCCTCGCTGAGCAGGCTCTTGTCGACGAGTTTCAGCGTGAACACGCGGCGCGGAATGTCAGCGACCGACGCGACCTCGCGCGCCGCGATCACCAGATCGCTGGCCGGCACCGCCTGGCATAGCAGCACCTGATTGCGCATCCGCTCGGCCGCGTTCAAGGCGCTCGGCGGATTGCGGGGATACACGCATTCGCCTTCGATCAGGGTCGCCTTGCAGCTGCCACACACGCCGGCCAGGCAGGAATACGGCAGCGCGAGGCCGGCGCGGCGCGCGGCCTCGAGCACGGTTTCGCCCGCGTCGACGCGAAAGCGCTTGCCGCTGGCTTGCAGGGTGACGAAGTGGGTCACGGGTCGCGGTCGTCGGAGAATCGCGCGATTGTACGTAGGAGCCCACCCTGTGGGCGACCGAGCAAGTGGTCGATGCCCGTGGTCGCCCACAGGGCGGTGGTCGCCGCGCGCTTGCTATAGTCGATCGCCCATCCGGCGGAGTGGCCCATGAGCCTCTGGAAACAAACCACCGACCTCGAACGCCTCAACGCATGGAACCGCGGCTCGCTGGTCGAGCATCTCGGCATGCTCGTCACCGAAGTCGGTGAAGATCATGTCCGCGGCACCATGCCGGTCGACGCGCGCACGCGTCAGCCGTTCGGCCTGCTGCACGGCGGTGCTTCGGTCGCGCTGGCCGAGTCGCTCGGCAGCCTTGCCGGCAACCTGTGCCTCGATGCGGGCGAGATGGCGGTCGGACTCGATATCAACGCGAACCACGTGCGCGGGGTGACCGAGGGCGTCGTCACCGGCACCGCGCGGCCGCTGCATATCGGGCGCAGCACGCAGGTGTGGGAAATCCGCATCGAGGACGAGCGCGCCCGGCTGGTCTGCATCTCGCGTCTGACCCTCGCAGTAGTGCCACGACCATCGCCCCGTGCGATCTGAAGCAATGAAGGTCGCGACGCCGTACGCGAACCTGTCGCCGGACCTCGTGCTCGACGCGATCGAAGCCGCCGGTTTCGAAACGGATGGCCGCCTGCTCGCGCTGGCCAGCTACGAGAATCGTGTCTACCAAGTCGGGGTCGAGGACGACGCGCCGCTGGTCGCGAAGTTCTATCGCCCCGGGCGCTGGAGCGATGCCGCGATCGCCGAGGAACATGCGTTCGCGCTGGAACTGGACGCCGCGGAGCTGCCGATGGTCGCGCCGCTGGTGATCGATGGGCGCACATTGCTCGATCATGCCGGCTTCCGTTACGCGCTGTATCCGCGCCGCGGCGGCCGCGCACCGGAACTCGAATCGGCCGATCACCTCGCCTGGATGGGCCGGCTGCTTGCGCGCATGCACGGCGTCGGCGCGCGTGCGCGATTCCGCGAACGAGGATCGATCGACACCACCACCTTCATCCGCGACGCCGCGCGTGCGGTACTCGCCTCGGGACTGCTGCCCGCTCGACTCGAGGCGGTCTATCGCACGCGAACCGATGCGATCGCCGCCTCGATCGACGCGCGCTTCGGTGCGCTGGAACCGATCACGCGCATCCGCCTGCACGGCGACTGTCACGCCGGCAACGTGCTGTGGACCGATACCGGCCCGCACTTCGTCGATCTCGACGACGCGCGCATGGGTCCGGCGGTGCAGGATCTGTGGATGCTCGCGACATCGCCGCGCGCGCTCGACGCGTTGCTCGAAGGCTACGCGGAGTTCCGCGACTTCGACTTCCGCGAACTCGCGCTGATCGAACCGCTGCGCATCATGCGCCAGATCCACTGGGCCGGCTGGGTCGCCGCGCGCTGGAACGACCCCGCGTTCCCGCGCGCGTTCGCGCACGTGGGCGAGGCAAGGTGGTGGGAGCAGCACGCGAATGATCTGGGCGAGGCGGAAGCACGTCTGCTGGATGACGATTGATGCGCATCGCGTGGCGCAGATCACCGTCCGCGCCTCTGCGCAAATCCAGGAATTGCAGGCTTCGCACATGCTGCTCGCAGCAATTTGCCGCACCGCGGCAAACATCCGCTACCATTGTGGAGTGATGGACGATTCCGGCAAGGCTGCGCCACCCGTGAGCGTGCCCCGCGACCGCCTGCGCGGCCTGCGCTATGCGATCCGCGCGCCACTGCTGCTGCTGCATATCCTGATCGCGGCGCCGCTCGGCGTACTGGTGTTGAATCCACTCGCCGCGCGGATCCGCATCGGCAGTACCTCGCTGGAGAAATTCATGATCCGCTGGTGGTCAGGGGTGCTGCTGCGGATCTTCGGGTTTCGCCTGCGCCGTTT
>JBIODY010000266.1:0-3566 GCA_044445505.1 Lysobacterales bacterium | reverse complement strand
GCTGCGGTCGCCAGGAGCGCATGTCGAGCCCGTCGATGCGCGCGGTAAACTCGGCGCCGGTCAGCGCGATGACCGCATCGGCGTCGAAGCGCAGGCGCGGTCCGAGCAGGGTGATTTCGAGCGCCGGCGCACCGCTCGCGTTGCCGACCAGCGCGTTCGCGAGGCGCAACGCGACTTCGTCCATCGGGCCCGCTCGGCCGACGCCGAGTGCGGCGAAACCGGTACGGCCGCGATCCTGCAGCGTGGTCAGCAGCCCGGGTTTGAGCACGCCGACGCTCACCACGACGTGCGTCCGGCGAGGGCCGCAAATTCATCCGCATCGATCGCGCGGAAACGCACCTGGTCGCCGGGCGCGAGCAGCGCGGGCGGCTCGCGCGCCGGATCGAACAGCGCGAGCGGCGTCTGCCCGACCAATTGCCAGCCGCCGGGAAGTTGCGCAGGATAGATGCCGGTCTGCGCACCGCCGATCGCGACCGAGCCGCGCGGCACGCGAACGCGCGGCGTCGCGCGGCGCGGCGTGTGCAGTGCCGGATCGAGGCCGAGCAGATAGGGGAATCCGGGTGCGAAACCGAGCATCGCGACGCGATAGGTCGGCGTCGTGTGGCGGGCGATCACTGCATCGCGACTCAAGCCGCAGTGCAGCGCGAGCGCATCGAGGTCGGGACCGCGTTCGCCGCCGTAGGTCACCGGTATCTCGATGCTGGCGACGCTCGACGCGATCCGCGGCGACCCCGACGCAAGCAGCGCGCGCACCGCGTCGGCGAGCTGCCGCCACGGCGCACCGCTACCTGCGGACCAGACGGCCGGCGCATAGGTCAGGGCCAGGGTTGCGTACGCCGGCAGCATGTCGATGACGCCAGGCAGCGCTGCGGCACGCAAGGCTGCAGCCGCGTCGTGCACGCGCGCGTTGAGGGCGGCGTCGATACGCTCGCCGAAGCGCAACACCAGGCACGTTTCGCCGACCGGCTCGATCGCGAATCCGCGTTCGCCGCCAGATGGCCGCATCAGCCGAGGATTCCCTTCAGCGTTTCGCGCAGCGCCTCGATCCGCGCCTGGCGCGCGGCCACTGCGTAGGCGGCGCGTTCGCCGCGGCCCCAGACCGGTTGCGGCCATGCGGCGTCGGTCGTATAGCGCGCAATCATGTGCACGTGCAATTGCGCGACCACGTTGCCGAGCGCGGCGATATTGAGCTTGTCCGGTTTCAGCAGCAGCTCGAACGCGCGACCGACCGCGGCGATCTCGGCCAGCAGCGCGCGCTGGTCGCCGTCGTCGAGATCGATCAGCTCGCGCGCGCCGGCGATCCGCGGTACCAAGACCAGCCACGGAAAACGCGCATCGTCCATCAGCAGCAGGCGCGACAACGGCAGGTCGCCGATCGGGTGGGTATCGGCGGCGAGGCGCGGATCGAGTCGAAAGGTCACGCGCACGCCATCGCGAGGTGCTGGTCGAAGAACGCGAGCGTGCGCTCGAACGCGAGTTTCGCGCTCGCCGCGTCGTATGCCTCCGGGCTGACGTCGCGGTTGAACGCATGGCCGGTCGGATAGGTGTGGAACTGCGCATCCGGCAATGCCGCGCGGTGACGCGCGATCGCCTCCGCAGGAATCGACTTGTCGCGCTCGCCGAAGTGGAACATCACCGGAGCCTGCGCCCGCTCGTCGAGGAACAATACGTTGCGCGCACCGTAGTAGCTGACCGCCGGCAGGCCGAGCCGGGTCGCGGCGAGGAACGCGACCGTGCCGCCCCAGCAGTAACCGACACAGCCGATGCGGCCGGCCGACGCAATCGCCTCGGCAGCGCTGGCGACGTCCGCGATTGCGAGATCGAACGGGATCTCGCGCACGAGTTCCTGGCCGCGCTTGTATCCGGGCTTGTCGTAGCCCAGTTCAACGGCGCTCTCGACATGATCGAAAAACGCCGGCGCGATCGCCGTGTAACCATGTGCGGCGAAACGATCGACGACGCTGCGCATGTGCGCATTGACGCCGAAGATTTCCTGCGCCACGACGAGGCCACCCTTGGGCGTTCCCTGCGGCTTGGCGAGATACGCACCGATGCATTGCATGCGCGAAGTGTTGATCTGGATGGTCTGGCCCATGCGTCGTCCCGGCTGCGCTGTATGTGCGCAGGTTAGGCCGACGCCGCACGCTGTCAATCGTGGCGCGTGTCCATCGGTAGCCCTGTATGAAACCCGCCGTGCCGCAGTATTGCACCCGGACAGGCGGGCGTGTGGCCGCGACTTGCCCGGTTGCCAGATCGCGGAGGCACGCGACAACGGCGCCGTGCCGCCGCGGAATGTAGACTATTGCAACGTCCCGCCCGGTATTCCCATGTCCCCGCGCAATCCAAAAATCGGCTTCGTCAGCCTCGGCTGTCCGAAGGCCCTGGTCGATTCCGAACGCATCCTCACCCAGCTCCGCGTCGAGGGCTACGACATCGTGCCGAATTACGCTTCGGCGGATGTCGTCGTCGTCAATACCTGCGGCTTCATCGATGCCGCGGTGGCCGAATCGCTCGACGCGATAGGCGAGGCGCTCGAGGAGAACGGCAAGGTCATCGTGACCGGCTGCCTGGGAAAGCGCGCCGAACTGATACGCGAGGCGCATCCCGGTGTGCTGTCGATTTCCGGCCCGCAGGACTACGCGAGCGTGATGACCGCGGTGCACGATGTATTGCCACCGAAGCACGATCCATTCCTCGATCTGGTGCCGCCGCAGGGCGTGAAGCTGACGCCGAAGCATTATGCGTACCTGAAGATCTCCGAAGGCTGCAACCACCGCTGCACGTTCTGCATCATCCCGTCGATGCGCGGCGGCCTGGTGTCGCGACCGCTCGACGAGGTACTGGTCGAGGCCGAGAAGCTGGTCAAGGGCGGCGTGAAAGAATTGCTGGTTGTCTCGCAGGACACCAGCGCGTATGGCGTCGACATGAAGTATGCGGCGCGCGAATGGCGCGGCCGCGCGTACCAGACGCGCATGACGGACCTCTGCGAAGGTCTTGCGGAACTCGGCGTGTGGACGCGCCTGCACTACGTGTACCCGTATCCGCACGTCGACGACGTGATTCCGCTGATGGCCGACGGCAGGGTCCTGCCGTATCTCGATATCCCGTTCCAGCATGCGAGCCCGCGGATTCTCAAGCTGATGAAGCGGCCCGGCGCGGTCGACAAGGTGCTCGTGCGCGTACACGCGTGGCGCAAGGCCTGTCCCGATCTGACCATCCGCAGCACCTTCATCGTCGGTTTCCCGGGCGAGACCGAAGCCGAGTTCGAGGAACTTCTCGACTTCCTGCGCGAAGCCCAGCTCGATCGCGTCGGTGCGTTCGCGTATTCGCCGGTCGACGGCGCGAAGGCGAATGCGTTGCCCGATCCGGTGCCGGAATGGTTGAAGGAAGAGCGCCTCGAACGCTTCATGGAAACGCAGGCGGAAATCTCCGCAACGCGTCTCGGCCGCAAGATCGGTACGCGCCAGCAGGTGATAGTCGATGAGGTCGACGACAACGGAGCGGTCGCACGCTCGAAAGCCGATGCGCCCGAGATCGACGGCGTCGTGCGCATCGACGATGGCCGC
>JBIODY010000265.1:0-3587 GCA_044445505.1 Lysobacterales bacterium | reverse complement strand
GCCGCTCTTCTTGAGTTTCTGCGCGGCGACGGCCTGCGGCCGATAGTCGCCGACCGCGGCCGCGGAGACGAATACGTCGCTCTGCGCGGCGCGCGCCAGCACCGCGGCGCGCATTTCACGTGCGCTGCGTACGTCGATTCGCGTCACATCGCGCGGCGTTGCCAGCGCGACCGGTCCGGCGACCAGGGTCACCACGGCGCCGGCCTGCATGGCGGCTTCAGCGATCGCGAAGCCCATACGCCCGGAACTGCGGTTGCCGATGAAACGGACCGGATCGATGTCTTCGTAGGTTGGCCCGGCGCTGACCAGGAAGCGCAGGCCGGCGAGTTCGCGCGGACCGCGCGCCGCGGTGAGCTCGGCGACCAGACGGCCCGGCTCGAGCAGGCGTCCGGCGCCGAATTCGCCGCAGGCCTGACTGCCGGAACCGGGGCCGAATATGCGCACGCCGCGTTCGCGCAGCACCCCAAGGTTGGCCTGGGTCGCGGCGTGCGCCCACATCTGCTGGTTCATCGCCGGCGCGACGGATACCGTCGCCGCGGTGGCGAGGCAGAGCGTCGTCAGCAGATCGTCGGCAGCCCCCTGCGCGAGGCGCGCGATCAGGTCGGCCGAAGCCGGCGCGATCAGCACCTCGTCGGCCCAGCGCGCGAGTTCGATATGACCCATCGCGGCCTCGGCGGACTCATCCCAGAGGCTGGTGCGCACCGGATGGCCGGACAACGCCTGGAAGGTCAGCGCGGTCACGAAGCGCGCGGCGTTTTCAGTCAGCACCACGTGCACCTCGGCACCGGCGTCGCCGAGGCGACGCACGAGTTCCGCGGCCTTGTACGCGGCAATGCCGCCGGAAACGCCGAGCAGCACGCGGGTGCCGGCCAGACCTGTATCCACCATGTAGGAGACCGCTGACAGGACGAGGAACCGCTAGCTTACTGAAATTCGCGGCATGCGCCGCTCGGCCGCGTGCAAATCCGTCGCTAGATTGGCACCTCCCGTACCGGATCCGAGAGTCCCCGATGAGCATTCGCGACTGGCCCGATGGCGAACGCCCGCGCGAGAAGCTGCTCGAGCGTGGCGCCGGCGTGTTGTCCGACGCGGAACTGCTCGCGGTGTTCCTTGGCTCCGGCCGGCGCGGGCAGAGTGCGGTCGATCTGGGGCGCGCCCTGCTAGTGGGCGCCGGCGGTCTGAAGCCGCTGCTCGACGCGCCGCAGGGCCAGCCCGGGATCGGCAGCGTCGCCTGGTGCCGGCTATGCGCCGCGCTCGAGCTCGGCAAACGCTATCTCGACGCGGAACTTCGCAACGGCGAAACCCTGACCGATCCGGCGGCGAGCGCGCGCTATCTCAAATCCCGCCTTGGCAGCTATCCCTACGAGGTGTTCGCCTGCCTGTTCCTGGACAACCGCCACCGCGTACTCGGCTTCGAGGAACTGTTCCGCGGCTCGATCGATGGTGCCAGCGTGCATCCGCGCGAAGTCGTGCGGCGTTGCCTCAAGCACAACGCCGCGGCGGTGATCCTTGCCCACAACCATCCGTCCGGCGTCGCGGAACCCTCCGCGGCGGACCGCGCGATCACCCAGCGCCTGCGCGAATCGCTGGAGCTCATCGATGTGCGCCTGCTCGATCATTTCGTGATCGGCGCGGGTGCGCCGACCTCGCTCGCACAACGCGGCTGGTTGTAGCGAGTCCGCGTTGCCTTGTCGCGCCGCGCGCCTATACTCGGCGCGGGCCAGACAGACGGTCAGCCGTGATTCTCGACTTTCCGCGCGGATTTCCAGCCGACGAGACCGAACGCCGCCTGCCCGACGTCGCTGCGGCGCGCGCGCTGCTCGGCGCACACGCGAAGCCGCTGGATGCACTGCTGGAGCGGCGCCGCGCGGAATGGACCGGTTTGCCGGGCGGTGCGGACGGCGGCGCGCTGCTCGCACGCACCGCGGATGCAGTGCGTCTCGGCTATGCGCGGCTCGCCCTGCGGCATGGCCACCTCGGCAACGATTTCCACGCTTATCACAACGAGGGGCACATCCTCGAGATCTGCGGCGCACGCATCGACCGTATCGGCGATGCGCTCGGCCTGGATGCGCTGCCGCTGCGCGACTGGTGCGCGCTGATGCTGTTCGGCGCCGGCCACGACCTGCGTCAACGCGAGGCACCACAACCGATCGCCGGGGTCGGCGCGAACGAGCGCGCGAGCATCGAGGAAACCCGGCGCATCCTCGATATCTGCACATTCTCGCCGGAGCGCGACGCAGATATCCACGCGGCGCTCGAGCTGATGATCGCCGGCAGCACTTTCGATGCGCGGCCGCCGCCTGGCGGCTTTCACTACAACGCCGCCGACCTCGTGCAGAGCGGCGGCGCGCTCGCGGCGAAGCTCGACCAGATCCTCGATGCGCGCCGCCCGGACTGGCGCGACGACGCGAACCTCGTGCACGCGCTGCGGCTCGCCCTGCTCGCGGCGGATCTCGACACGGCGAACGTCGCCGAGCCGTTCGCGCAGTTCGCCGCGACCGCGGAGAACCTGTGCCGCGAACGCGAAATGCTGAGCGGCCGCTCGCTGGACGCGGGCGAAAGCGCGTTGCCGGTACTCGGCTTCCTGACCGACGGCCAGGACCGCTTCTTCTTCGAGCTGCACCGCTTCCAGTCCGAACCCGGCCGCGCCGCATTCGCGGACGCCAAGCAGGCGAATGCTATGAAACTGAAGGCGTTGTGCATGGGGTTGCGCGCGCGCATCGCGCTGGGCGGGGCGCCGGCGAACGGCGACCAGGTCATCGCCGCCTATCGGGAAACCCTGGCGGATCTGCGGTAAGCCCGCGCGGCACAACAGAATTCCGGCGGATACCCGGTTTGCAAATCGACAGGAATGGTGCGTCCCTGCACCCGAGGCGACGTGCGCATCCCGCACGCCGCCGACTCCAGACTCCGCGATGGCTGCGGGCGGGACGTTCCGCCCGTGACCAGCGCAGGGCACAACCTAGCGCAGCCCGGCGACAGGACGATGACAGCGCCGGCGCACGCCGCGACGCGATCCGCGGCGTGCGCCGGCCGATTTCGGGAACGCGCCGCACACCGCTATAATACGCGGCTTTTCCATGCGATCCTGCCCCGTGAAAGATCAACTGCGCGACCTGGTTCTCGATGCGATCGCCGCGCTGCGTGCGGACGGTGCGCTGCCACCCGGCGAGACCCCGTCCTTTGTCGTCGAACGCACGAAGAACCGCGAACACGGCGATTTCGCGACGAACGCGGCGCTGCTGCTGGCCAAGGCGGCCGGCAGAAAGCCGCGTGAACTCGCCGCGACGCTGCTCGCCGCACTGCCGGCGCACGACGGCATCGCGAAGATCGAGATTGCCGGTCCCGGTTTCATCAATTTCTTCCTGAACCCGACCGCGTATCAGCGCGAAGTGCGCGCGGCGCTCGAACACGGCGCAGCCTACGGGCGTGGCAACGCGGGCGCCGGGCGCACGGCCGGCGTCGAATTCGTCTCGGCGAACCCGACCGGACCGCTGCACGTCGGCCATGGCCGCGCCGCGGCGATCGGCGACTGCATCGCGCGCGTGCTCGACGCGAACGGCTGGCGCGTGGTGCGCGAGTTC
>JBIODY010000264.1:0-3587 GCA_044445505.1 Lysobacterales bacterium | reverse complement strand
GTCTCGCTGCTGCGCGCGGCACAGACGGAAGCGGTGCTAGGCCAGATCGCCGGCCGCGCGGCCTCATCGCTGGTCGCATTTGCCGGCCTGATCCGCGAACTTGCCGCGAAGGCCGAGCGCCTGCCGGCGGCCGATCTGGTCGAGGAGCTGATCCGGCGCATCGGCTATGCCGAGCACATCGCCGCACAGGTCAAGGAACCCGCGCTGCGCCAGCGGCGCATCGAGAACCTGCAGGAACTCTCCGAATGGTTCCGCGCAATGCAGAAGAACGGCGCGGCCGGCGATCTCGCCGCGCAGCTTGCCCTGCTCAGTCATGGCGAGCGGGATGATCCCGGCAACGCGGCGCGGCTGATGACGTTGCATTCGGCGAAGGGACTCGAGTTCCGCTTCGTGTTCCTGGTCGGCCTCGACGACCACACCCTGCCGCACGAAGGCAGCATCGCCGAGGGCCGCGT
Organism: Lysobacterales bacterium; assembly: GCA_044445505.1. GTDB lineage: Bacteria > Pseudomonadota > Gammaproteobacteria > Xanthomonadales > Rhodanobacteraceae > Dokdonella_A. The sequence goes on along the minus strand of JBIODY010000264.1, from coordinate 3,132 downwards.
CGAGGAGGAGCGCCGCTTGCTGTATGTCGGCATCACGCGCGCGAAGCAGCAGCTGACGCTGTCGTATGCGAAACGCAAGCGGCGCTTCGGCGAGGTCCTCGCGAACCAGCCGAGCCGATTCCTGAAGGAGCTGCCGGGCGACGACCTGCATTGGTCCGGCCAGGATCCCGAGCTGGATGCGGCGCACAAGAAGGAACTTGCGTCGGCGCATATCGCGCGGCTGGCGAGCTTGCTTGCGGACTGACGCCGCACTCCGCCGCTTTTGCCCGTCATCCCGGCGAACGCCGGGATCCATCTTGATCTTGTAGGGAGAAAGTAAAAGTGGATTGCAGGCCGCTCCTGCGGCCTGCCCTGCGGGCCGCCTTCGGGGTTTGTTCGGGCATCCTGCCATCGCAGTCCGGCCTTCGCCGCGATGACGAGGTGTGGTTCAAATCAACTGCGCCGCCTCCAGCTCGCGCTTCAGATACGCGTAGTAGATCGGCGCGGCAATGATTCCGGCCGAGCCGAACGCGGCTTCCATCGCCAGCATCGCGATCAGCAGTTCCCATGCGCGGGCGCGGATCTGCGTGCCGACGATGCGCGCGTTGAGGAAGTATTCGAGCTTGTGGATCAGGATCAGGAACACCAGCGCGGCGATGCCGACGCCGAGTGACACCGACAGGCCGATCACGAAGATCAGCGTGTTCGAGATCAGGTTGCCGATCACCGGCAACAGGCCGGTGACGAAGGTTGCGGCGACCAGGGTCTTCGCGAACGGCAGCTCGGTGCCGAACAACGGCAGCACGACGAGCAGGAACAATGCGGTGAACGCGGTGTTGATCGCCGAGATCTTGACCTGCGCGAACACGATGTCGTGAAACGCCGCGACCAGATACCGGCAGCGCGCCAGCAACACGTCGACCAGTGGACCGCCGCGGCCGCGCGCCCGCGCGCTCGCGAGCGCGACCATCGCGCCGAGGATCATGCCGATCAGCAGATGCACGATCACGCGTACCGCGGCCTTGCCGGCGATCTGCAGCTGGTTGGCATGCATGCGCAGCCAGTCGACCGCGGCAGCACGGAAATCGTCGATGCTGTCCGGCAGGTGATCGACGACGACCTGCGGCAGCTGCGCGCGCGCGCGATCCAGCAACGGCATCAGCGCCTCGAACATTGCGCGCGGATCGCCGAGCTCGCTGCGCAGGAACGCGACCGCACCGAGGATCGCGAGGGTCAGCAGGCCGACCACGACGATGCTGAGCAGGGCGACGATCAGGCCGTGTGCGCGCGCGCCGGGCAGATGGCGTTGCAGCGGCGGTGCCAGCACGTCGACCAACGCGTACACGAGCAGGCCGGCCAGCAGGGCCGGCAGCAAGTGCAGCTTCAGGACCAGCAGCAGCGCCAGCGCGGCGAGCGGGTAGCTGAAGATCGCCAGACGCGAGCCATTCGATGGTTCCATCGGCTTCCCGCAATGAGGATGGGCAATGCCACGCGACGGTGCGCGCGAGTGCATGTCATAGACTTCGCCGATCGTATGCGCTGCCCGCGCGCTTTCCAATCCCGGTGAATCGAATGAACAGGTTTTTCGTACTCCCGATGTTCGCGGCCATGCTGGTGGGCGGCTGCGTGGCGACGACCGTCCCGCATGATGCCGCAACCCTTGCGCATGCGGCGCCGGCAACGGCAGCCGGCCCGGCCGCGAACGACAACCTCAACGCGGTCGCCTGGGCGCAGACCGCGGTCGAACACGATCTGGTTTATCGCGGGGTGTTCCGCAGTGCCGGCGAGAAACTGCTGAAGGCGCTCAGGGACCGCACATGGGATGCGTTGCCGAGAGACGAGCGCAGAAACGACGCGCGCCATCTCAAGCCGGCCGTCATCGTCGATATCGACGAGACGATGCTCGACAACTCGCCGTACCAGGCGCGCCTCGTCGCCGCCGGCACGAGCTTCGACGAATTCACCTGGGCGCAATGGTGCCGCGAGAAGGCGGCCAGCGCGTTGCCCGGAGCGCTCGAATTCGCAAGGCTGGCTGCGCAACACGGCGTGACCGTGTTCTATCTGTCCAACCGCGCCCAGGATCTCGACGAAGTCACGCTCCAGAACCTGCGCGCCGACGGCTTTCCGATCGCGTCCGGCGAACCGGTCTTTCTCGGCCTCGGCCGTGTCGTCGACGGCTGCGAGCAGGTCGGCAGCGCAAAGGGTTGCCGACGCGAATGGGTCGGCCGCAGGTATCGCGTGCTGCTGCAGGTCGGCGACCAGCTCGGCGACTTCGTCGACGTGCCGGCGAACACCCCGCAAGGTCGCCGCGCCGCGATTGCACCGTATCGGGACTGGATCGGCGAGCGCTGGTTCGTGTTGCCGAATCCGACCTATGGCGCATGGGAAGCGGCGCTGTTCAACAACGACTGGTCACAGCCGCCGGCACGCCGGCGTGAAGCGAAGATCGGTGCGCTTCGCCAGTAGATAATACTTACAAAACATATCGTTATCACGTATAATGTAAAGTGTTGCATTAACTCTTGGGCCCGCGTATATTTCGGGCCGGCGCTGCATCGCGACGCGCGCGCAGCGCGCACGTCGCCGAACCGCATACAGCACAGAACGACGTACAGGTTCCCCCCTCCGGCCACTGCCGGATTCGACCCGGACGGCTCACCAGCCTTCGGGTTTTCTTTTTTTCGCGGGCGCGTGCCCGGCATGGCACCCGGCAGTGGCCGCTGCGCTGGCGCCCCTGCTAAAGTGCGCGCCCTTCCTTATCCGTTGTCGGGGATTCCCATGTTCAAGCCCATCGTCCGCATCGCGCTGGCGGCGTCGTTGCTCGTCGTCGTCGCCGGCTGCAATCAGCAGCAGAACGGATCCGGAGTCGCTCTCGCACCGGTCGCGAACGGTCCCGAGGGCGTGATTCGCCACTCCGCCGATCTGCTGAAAGCCGGCGACATCGCCGGGCTGATGCAGAACTCGATGCCGCCGGCCGAATTCGCCAAGGCCAAGGCCGAGTGGAAGAAGGATGCCAACGAGAAGCCCGTCACCGACGAGGATCGGCAGAAGTTCACCGACACGATGGCGAAACTGACCGCGCCGAACGCCGAGCAGACCCTGTACACCGAGATCGAACCGCAGCTCAAGGCGTTCGACGCGCAATACCAGGCG
>JBIODY010000263.1:0-3587 GCA_044445505.1 Lysobacterales bacterium | reverse complement strand
CGTTCAACGCGCGCGTGCACGGCGTGCTCGGTTTCATCAGCTACGGCTTCCTGCTGTTTACCGTGCTGACCTCGAACCCGTTCGCGCGTTCGCTGCCGATGCCGCTGGACGGCAACGATCTCAATCCGGTGCTGCAGGACCCCGGTCTCATCATGCATCCGCCGATGCTCTACACCGGCTATGTCGGTTTTTCGGTCGCCTTCGCGTTCGCGATCGCGGCGCTGCTCGGTGGCGAACTCGACAACGCCTGGGTGCGCTGGGCGCGGCCGTGGACGAACGTCGCCTGGGGATTCCTGACTCTCGGCATCGCACTCGGCTCGTGGTGGGCGTACTACGAACTCGGCTGGGGCGGCTGGTGGTTCTGGGATCCGGTCGAGAATGCGTCGTTCATGCCGTGGCTGGTCGGAACCGCGCTGATCCACACGCAAGCGGTCACGGACAAGCGCGGCTCGTTCCGCGCCTGGACACTGCTGCTGGCGATTTTCGCGTTTTCGCTTTCGCTGCTCGGCACCTTCCTGGTCCGCTCCGGCGTGCTGACCAGCGTGCATTCGTTCGCTGCCGATCCGAAGCGCGGCCTGTTCATCCTCGCGTTCCTCGCCGTCGTGATCGGCGGCTCGCTGCTGCTGTATGCGGTGCGCGCGCCGAAGGTTTCCGGCGGCGAACCATTCGCCGCGGTTTCGCGCGAAACCGCGTTGCTGGTCAACAACCTGATGTTTACCTGCGCCGCGGCGATGGTCCTGCTCGGCACGCTGTATCCGATGCTCGGCGATGCGTTCGATCTCGGCCGAATTTCGGTGGGGCCGCCGTACTTCGGCCTGATGTTCGCGCTGCTGATGTTGCCTGTGGTCGTGCTGCTGCCGTTCGGGCCGTTCCTGAAATGGCGCAGAGGCAACCTCGGCCTGGTCGCGCGGGCGCTGCGTCCCGCGCTGCTGGTCGCGCTCGTTGCGGCCGCGATCGCATGGCTGATCGCGCACGAACTGCCGTGGAAGGCGCTGGTCGGCGTCGCGGCTTCGCTGTGGATCGGTCTCGGCATCGTGCTCTATGCGCTCTCGCGCTGGCGTCACGCGCCGCGCGGCCGTCGCTATACGCCGGAAATGCTCGGCATGATCTGCGCGCATTTCGGCGTCGCGGTCTTCATCGCCGGTGTGCTGATCGTCGAGGCGACCAGCGTCGAGAAGGATGTCCGCTTTGCGCCGAACCAGGTCGTCGAAATCGGCGCGCTCGGTTTCCGCTTCGATGGCGTGACCCGGACCCAGGGACCGAACTACGCCGCCCAGCAAGGCACGCTCAGCGTGCTCAGGGATGGCGTGGTCGTCGCGACGATGCGTCCGCAAAAGCGCACCTACGTGCGCAACCAGCAGGTGCAGACCGAATCGGCGATCGACCCCGGTCTGTTCCGCGACATCTACGTCGCGCTCGGCGAGCCGGTCGGCAACGACGGCGCCTGGTCGGTGCGCGTGTATGTAAAGCCGTTCGTGCGCTGGATCTGGCTCGGCGCGTTGTTCATGATGCTCGGCGGTTTCGTCGCCGCGGCCGATCGCCGCTTCCGCACGTTGCCGGCTCCCAGGCTGCAGGAGGCGCGTGCGCCGCTGCGCCCGGACCCAACACCCGCGCAGGCCAACGCTTGAACGCGCGCCTGCTGCCGCTCGCCGGCTTCGTGCTGGTGGTTGCGCTGCTCGGCTTCGGCATCTGGTGGAGCGGCCATCACGACCTGCGCGAAGTGCCCTCGCCGCTGATCGGCAAGCCGGCACCGGAGTTCGCGCTGCCGCTGCTCGCGGATCCGGCGAAGTCTCTCGGCAGCAAGGACCTCGCCGGCCAGCCATACCTGCTCAACGTATTCGCGAGCTGGTGTTTCGCCTGCCGCGACGAGCATCCGATCCTGATGCGCGACGGCAAGCGCCTCGGCATCAAGCTGGTCGGCTTCAACTACAAGGACGAACCGGCCGATGCAAAACGCTGGCTCGCACAATTCGGCGATCCCTACGATGTGGTCATCGCGGATTTCCCCGGCAACGTCGCGATCGACTTCGGCGTGACCGGTGCACCGGAATCCTTCCTCGTCGATGCGCAGGGTGTGATCCGCTACAAATACATCAGCCCGATCACGCCCGAGGTCATCGCGACCGAGCTGCTGCCGCGGATCGCGGCGATGAAGGGGACCGTGCGGTGAATCACAGCATGCTTGAAATACCGTCGCCCCGGCGAACGCCGGGGTCCAGTGCCTTCTTCATCGAACGCAAGGCGCTGGGTCCCGGCGGTCGCCGGGACGACGAGCGAAAGCATGTACGATGCATGGCGCGCGCAATAGTTGCGCTCTGCCTCGTCTCGATGGTTGCCCTCGCCGCCGTCGACCCGCTGCCGTTCAGGGATCACGCCGAAGAGCTGCGCTTCCAGGCATTGACCAAGCAGCTGCGCTGCCTGGTCTGCCAGAATGAAAGCCTCAACGATTCCGCCGCACCGCTCGCGGCGGACCTGCGCCACGACGTGTTCACGCAGATGCAGGCCGGCAAGAGCGATGCCGAGATCAAGACCTGGCTGACCGCGCGCTACAGCGACTTCGTGCTGTACGACCCACCGCTGCGCGGCGGGACCTGGCTGCTCTGGTTCGGTCCACTGCTCGTGCTGCTGGCCGGCGCAATCGCGATCGCCGGCATCGTGCGCCGCCGCGCGAAGGTGGCAGGTGCGCCGATGCCCGCGCCCGCGCGCCCCGCGGACGACGTCGAGGACGACTGGTGATGGCGTTGTTCATGATCTGCGCGGCGCTGATGGTCGTCGTCGCGCTCGCGTTCGTCGTCGTGCCGCTGCTGCGCAACGGGCGAGGCGCATCGCTGCAAGGCGCCGACGCACGACGCTTGCGCGCGCTCGATGAGGCGCTCGCCGCCGCAGTCATCGATGCGGGCGAGTACGCGACGAAGCGCGCCGCGCTCGGACCCCTATCGCCCTCCTCGGCAACGATGTCCCGTTCGCGCGCGAGCTACACCGCGCTGCTGCTGGTCGCCCTGCTCCTGCCGGCGTCGGCGCTGCTGCTGTATCGCCTGGTCGGCGCACCGCAGGCGCTGGATCCGGCCAATCTCGCCGCGCCAGCCGCTGCCGTGCACGGCGAGCGAGGGCCCGAGATGGAACAGGCGATCACCTTGCTTGCCGCGCGCCTGAAGGAGCATCCGGATGACGTCGAGGGCTGGAGCCTGCTCGGCCGCGCGTATCAGGCGACGAATCGCGCAGCCGAATCGCTGGATGCGTTCCGCCATGCGCACGAACTCGCCAGGGACAATCCCGCGATCAGCGTCGAATATGCGCAAGCGCTCGCACTGGCCGCCCCCGGGCATCGCATCGAGGGCGAGTCGCGCGGCCTGCTCGAGAGCGCGCTGCAGACGGACGCCGCAAACCAACGCGCATTGTGGCTGCTCGGCATCAGCGACTATCAGGCACAACACTATGCCGCCGCGACCTCCGAATCCGCCGCCAGCAGCGGCAGCAGCGCGTTCCAGCGTGCGATCGCGGCGGCATAGTGTTGTGCCTGATAGTCGCTGATGCCGAGCAGCCACAATGCGCGTAGGTTTGCGGCGTCCGTCTGCAGCGCGCTCTCG
>JBIODY010000262.1:0-3592 GCA_044445505.1 Lysobacterales bacterium | reverse complement strand
GCACACGCGCCTCTACGATGGCATGGCCGAGGTGCTGGACGCGTTCGCCGCGCGGGATATCGCCTGGGGCATCGTGACCAACAAGCCCGGCTGGCTGGCGCGGCCGATGCTCGCGCAGATGACGTTTCATCGCGACTGCGCGGCACTGGTTACCGGCGACTGCCTGCCGGTGCGCAAACCCGATCCAGCGCCGGTGTTGCGGGCGTGCGAGTTGATCGGCGTCGATGCCGCGGAGTGCGTCTTCGTCGGCGACGATTTACGCGATGTGCAGGCCGGCCGCGCGGCCGGGGTGCACACGATCGCGGCAGCGTGGGGCTATCTGGACGGCGGCGATCCGCGTGCGTGGAACGCGGACCAGGTCGTCGAAGCACCGCTCGGGCTCCTGGCCGCACTCGGAATCGCCTGAATGGCGGAGGTCGCAGATGCCGCGCCGCTGGCCAGCTTCGAGGCGAAGTGGGCGGCCGCGCATCCGGAATTCGGTCTGGCCCTGAGATTCGTGCCGGCGGGACAGCGCGTTGCGCAAAGTGCGTTCGCATGCCTGGTCTACGAACTCGAACACGCGGCATTCGGCATCCGCGAGGCGCAGCCGGCCGCGATCAAGCTGCAATGGTGGGGCGAGGAATTCGCGCGCGCGGGCAAGCACGAGGCGCGTCATCCGCTAACGCAGGCGTTGGCCGAGCACCCGGGGTTTGCTGCAATTCCGCTCGTGCGATGGTATGAGGTCATCGCCGGTGCGCTCGCGCAGCGCGATCCGGAGCCGGCTGCGGACGGAGAGAGCCTGATCGATCATTACGCCCAACTGTACGCGCCGCTGGGTGTGATTGAAGCAGAACTTTTCGGTGGCGATGCGAAGACGACGGCCGGTGCGCTTTCGCTCGCGCGCGCGCTTCGCGAAACAGCCTCTCTGTCAAGCACACTGCGTAACGGCACGCTCCCGTTGCCGCTGGATCTTCTCGCGCGTTATCGACTCGCGCGCGGAGATTTGGCCGAGGCATCGCCCGCGCGTTGCGAGGCGTTGCGCGAGTGGCTGCGCCGACTCGCAGGCGAAATGCGCGGCCTGCTCATGATTCGGGTGGCGATCCCCGAAGGTGTGCGGCTTGGCGTATTGCGTTCGGCGATGATCGCTGCGGACCGCACTCGCGCGCTGCAGGCTGCGCGCGCAAGCGATCCGCTGGCGGCAATGACAGTTGCGCTCGATCGGTTGTCATTTGCCGCGGTGTGGGCGGCCTGGCGCGCCGCGCGGCGTTCGCGATGGTGGGCACAGCGTCGCGCGAGGCACGCCTGCTAGGCTATTGAGACGGTAAGCTTGGGCCCCAGTTCTGAAACACCAAGATGGATAGATACGCTCGCCGTGGCTTTTCGTTTTCGAGAAATTTCATGACATCCAACCCAACCATCCAGCGCGCAATGCCCGACGTCGCCGGCGAAGCGCAGCCCGAGCCTGCCGGCGCGCTCGACTGGGTCGGCATGGAGTCGGTCGAGATGCCGGTCCTGCTTACCGGCGCCGACGATCATGTGCAGCGCGTCAGCGCGCGCGTCAGCGCATTCGTGAGTCTCGATCGCAACGACACGCGTGGCATCCACATGTCGCGTTTGTACCTGCATCTGGACCGTCATCTGTCCGTGGAGCCGCTGACCCCGGCCTCGTTGCGCCGGCTGCTCCGCGATTTTCTCGACTCGCATGCGGGCCTGTCCGATCGCGCGCTGCTGCGCGTGCGCTTCGATCACCTTGTGCGCCGCGCCGCGCTCACCAGCGGGCACAGCGGCTGGCGTTCGTATCCGGTCGAGATCACGGCGCGCATGGACGGCGCGCAGTTCGTGCTCGAGCTTGGTGTCGAGGTGCAGTATTCGAGCACTTGTCCGGCGTCCGCCGCGCTCGCGCGGCAATTGATCCAGGAGCGGTTCGCCGGCGATTTCGCCAACGCAGAGGCGCTCGATCGCGATGCCGTGCTGACCTGGCTCGGCAGCAGCGACGGCATCGTCGCGACGCCGCACAGCCAGCGCAGCATGGCCAGGGTGCACGTGAGGCTCGCGCCCGGTTTCGATCTCCCGATGACCGACATCATCGATCTCGTCGAGCAGGCATTGCAAACGCCGGTGCAGGCCGCGGTCAAGCGCGAGGACGAGCAGGCGTTCGCGCTCGCCAATGGCCAGAACCTGATGTTTTGCGAGGACGCCGCACGCCGCATCCAGCGCGCACTCGACGCCGACGAACGCATCGCCGATTTCTGGTTGCGTGCGGCGCATTACGAGAGCCTGCATCCGCACGATGCGGTGGCGATCGCGACCAAGGGTGTTACTGGCGGCTACGGCCCGGATCGCGAATAGCGCAAGTCGGACGCAGGTTGGGGTGAACTCGCGACTGCGAAGGCAGGATGCCGGAGCGAACATTCGCGTAGCGAATGGCCCGGAGGGCAGGCGGCAGGAGCCGCCTGTAACCCCAACGTATCCGGCCACCAATGTCGGGCATCGCTGCGCTCAGCCCAACCTACACGAGCTGATCCAATCGCATGCAAGGCCCGGTCACTGGCTGGGTCGAATGCCGCTCAGCAGCAGCGGATCCAGCCGCACGTCGAACCAGTTCAGCCCCCAGTGCAGATGCGGCCCGGTCGCGCGGCCGGTCATGCCGACCGCGCCGATGGTCTGGCCCTGCCCGACATGGTCGCCGACCTTCACGTCGATACGCGACAGGTGCAGGAAATTCGAGCTGACGCCGTGGCCGTGGTCGATCAGCACGGTGCCGCCGGTCAGATAGAGATCGGAATCCGCGAACGTGACGAGGCCGCCGGCCGGCGCCTTGACCGGCGTGCCTTGCGGCACTGCGATGTCCATGCCCGAGTGCGGCGATTTCGGCACGTCGGCGCCATTCACGACGTAGACGCGCTGATTGCCGAAGCGGCCGCTGATCCGACCCTCGACCGGCCAGGTGAACGTTTCCAGAAAATCCTCGCGCGCATCGTCGCGCACGCGCGCGGCGGCCACGCGTGCCTGCTCGCGCTTGATGCGCGCGGCGATCTCCGGTGGCGGCTGGACGGTCTGCGGCGGTACACCTTCGATGCGTTCGATCGGCCAGTCGCGCGGCGTGATCGCGATCTCGACGCGCTCATGCCTGCCTCCATGTTCGCGTACATCGACCGCAACCTGGCCTTGTTCATCGCGACCAACGCCGAATACGACGACGCCATCGGGGGCCACGCGCAAATCGCGATCGGCGTAGCGCACGCGACTACCCGGCGCCACGTGCGCAATGATGAGCGAGCCCTGTGCGACGCGTGCCGGAAACATGGCTTCGGTGGAAGGGGAAAGAGCGTGCGCGTTCGTCACCGCGAGCGCGCCCAGCGCCAGCGCAAGGGATAAAGCCGCAAATCGTCCTGCAGTGCAGTAGGGGTTCTGTGGGAGCGGCTTCAGCCGCGATGCTTGGCCGCGGTGAACACCATCCCCACCCAAGCCCTCGCGCATCCCTGCGCTCGCAAGTCCGGTCCGCACATCCTTGTGCGGCCGTTCGCCGGCGCGCGGCCGTTGCGCCCGAAATCCCGGCGCACCCCCTGTAGGGGGTGGGTTAGAAGCAAAGCGGCTGAAGCCGCTACCCCGG
>JBIODY010000261.1:0-3593 GCA_044445505.1 Lysobacterales bacterium | reverse complement strand
TGCCGGAAATGGGACCGATCGTCGTGACCGGCGCGACCGGCGGCGTCGGCTCGCTGGCGATCGACATCCTGACCCGCGCCGGCTTCGAGGCCCACGCGATCACCGGCAAGGTCGCGCAGTTCGAGCGGCTGATCGGCCTCGGCGCCACGCAATGCATCGCGCGCGAAGGCCTGTACTGGGGCCAGCGCCCGCTGGAAACCGCGCGCTGGGCCGGCGCGATCGACAGCGTCGGCGGCGACATGCTGGCCGGTCTGACCCGGGTGATCCATCCATACGGCACCATCGCAAGTTGCGGGATGGCCGCATCGGCCGACCTCGCGACGACGGTCATGCCGTTCATCATCCGCGGCGTCAGCCTGCTCGGGATTGCATCGGCGGGGACCGCGCGGCCGATCCGCGAACAGGTCTGGGAGCGCCTGGCCGGTGACTGGAAGCCGGCTCACCTGGACACGATCGCTAACCGTGAAGCCACCCTCGCCGACCTGCCCGGAATCTTCGATACCATGCTCGGCGGCGGTTCGCTGGGCCGAACGGTCGTCAGGGTCGGCTGAGCGGTCTTTGCCGAGCCGGCGGCGCACGACTAGAATGCTTGGCTTCCACGGGGGAAATATGCACATGTCCAAGGTACTGATCGTCGACGACTCGCCGTCGCAACTGGTCGGGATGAAACGCACGGTCGAGAAACTCGGCCATCAGGTCATAACCGCCGAGGACGGCGCAGCCGGCGTCGAGTCGGCACGCCGTGAATTGCCAGACCTGATCCTGATGGATGTGGTGATGCCGAATCTGAATGGTTTCCAGGCAACCCGCACGATCGCCAAGGATCCCAAGACCAGCCATATCCCGATCGTGCTGGTCACGACCAAGGATCAGGACACCGACCGCGTGTGGGGCATGCGCCAGGGCGCCAAGGCCTATGTGACCAAGCCGATCGATGACGCCGAACTGACCCGCGTCGTCAACGAGTACCTGCCGGCGGCGTAGAAACTCCGAGCCGTCGTCCCGGCGAACGCCGGGACCCAGCGCCTTCACCTCGAAGACAGCGGATTACACGCCGCATCCGCGGCTCACCGTTCGGGCTGCGTTCGGCGTTCGCTACCCTCACCTCGCCCGACGGCGACGTTCGACCTGCCTGCGCAGCCCGGCTTTCGCCGAACGACCCTTTCGTGCGCCTCACGCGCGCGGGTCGAAATCGAATGCCTTGGCCATCTCCGCGTAGAGGGCGCGCTGCGCATCGTTCTCGGCTTTCGGGACATGGACTTCGAGGGTGACGATCTGGTCGCCCGGCGTCGCGCCCGGCCAACCGCGCCCGCGCAGGCGCATCTTGCGGCCGCTGTCGGAACCGGCCGGTATGCGCAACTCGACATCGCCACCGAGAGTCGGCACGGTCACCGTCGCACCGAGTGCGGCCTCCCACGGCGTGACCGGCAGTGTCGCCAGCACGTTGCGCCCTTCGAGACGGAATCGCGGATCCTCGCGCAAACCGACCTCGAGGATCAGGTCGCCGGCCGGTCCGCCGTGGGTGCCCGCATAGCCTTGTCCCGCGAGCCGGATCTGCTTGCCGGGGGTGATGCCAGCTGGAATCTTCACCTCGAGCGTGCGTTCGGCGCGACCATCGCGCAGGCTGATGCGTTCGCGCCCGCCGCTGTATGCGGTGTCGACGCCGACCGCGACCTGCGCGTGCAGATCACGGCCCCGGCGCGGCCCCGCGCGCCCGCCATCGGCGCGGTTGCGGAACAGGCTTTCGAAGAAATCGCTGAAATCCTCGCCTTCGCCGTCGCCGCCGAAATTCGGCTCGTGCTGCCAGTTCGGTGGCGGCCCGCGGAATTCGTCGCCGCCGCGATAGCCGCCGGCGCGGACCTGGTCGTAGGCTTTGCGGCGTGCCGGCTCCTTCAGCGCCTCGTATGCCTCGTTGAGTGCCTTGAACTTGTCCTCGGCGCCACTCTCCTTGCTGACGTCCGGATGGTACTTGCGCGCGAGACGCCGGTACGCCGACTTGATCTCGGTTTCGCTGGCGTCGGTTTTCACGCCGAGGGTGTCGTAGTAGTCCTTGAACTCCATACGTTACCTCAGAGGGTGAGAATAATTCGGCGAGTGACGTGGACTTTGGCTTTCCCTTCCCCTGCGCAGGGAAGGTGCCGTAGGCGGATGGGGGCGCGCCCTTGGTCCTTCACGCGAAAGCGCCCCCTTCAGCCCTCCCGGCAGCTTCCCCGCTGCGCAGGGGAAGCGAAAACCAAACGCGTCGATATTTTCTCAACCTCTCAGTCCCCGAAACGAAGCGGCCCGCGGTTGCTGCGCCGCGGGCCGGTTGTTGCTGCATCGTACGCCACGCGGCTCGATCAGCGTAGCAAAACCCGCGCGCCTCGGCGGGCGAGCGTCATCAACGACGCATCAGGCGTTGATTGCGATGCGCCGTGGGGTCGTCTGCGGCTTCTTCGGGATCGAGATCTCGAGCACGCCGTGCTTGCCGACCGCGCTGATGCCATCGGCGTCGGCGCTGTCGGGCAGCGCGAAGCGGCGGTCGAAGCGGCCATGGCCACGCTCCACGCGGCTGAACTTCATGCCTTCATCGCGGGTTTCGGCCTTGCGCTCGCCTTTCAGCGACAGTACGCCCTGATCCATCTGGATTTCGATGTCCGCCGGGTCGATGCCGGGCAGATCGGCGAGGATCACGAAGCGCGTGGCCTCCTCGCGCACGTCGACGCGCGGCGTCCACGCCTGGTCCTCGCTGGCTGCCGCCGGTGTATCGAATGTGTTGAAAAAGCGCTCCAGCACCTGCCTCGCCTGCGCGTTGCCATGCATGAACCGCGGGTTGCAATGGGTGGTGACGATCATGTTCTGCTCCGCAAGTGGATGCGGCGACGCGCGCCGCGATGGTCCAAACGTAGGGCCGTCGATGCGCCTTTCAAGAGCTGCCGCGAGCGGCCCGCAGCGACGTATGATCGGCACCCCGCCCGCACTGCGGGCATTCAATCCGGAGAACCCGATGACGATCCAGATCGGCGAACGCATCCCGACCGCCACCCTCAACGTCCTCAGGAACGGTGTGCAGAGCATTACCACCGCCGAGGTTTTTGACGGCCGCAAGGTCGTGTTGTTCTCGGTGCCGGGCGCGTTCACCCCGACCTGTTCCGAGCGGCACCTGCCGGGCTATGTGGAGCACTACGCGGATTTCGCAAAGCGCGGCATCGAGGTCGCCTGCATCGCGGTCAACGACGCATTCGTGATGGACGCGTGGGCGAAAGCGCAGCAGGTCCCGGATGGCCTGATGATGCTCGCCGACGGCAACGGCGCATTCATGCGCGCGCTGGGACTCGAGATGGACGCGACCAAGTACGGCATGGGCGTGCGCGGCAAACGCTTCGCGCTGTATGCCGAGGACGGCGTCGTGAAAAAGCTCGCCGTCGAGGCGCCGGGCGAATTCAAGGTCTCGAGCGCGGAGGCGATGCTGGCGGGGATTTGATATCCCGCAAAAGCGCCCCCTTCCGCCTTCGGCACCTTCCCCCGCTGCGCAGGGGAAGGAACGGCAAATGCACTACGCGCGTATTTCCCTTTTCCCCGCTGCGCAGGGGAAGGAACGGCAAATAACACTA
>JBIODY010000260.1:0-3654 GCA_044445505.1 Lysobacterales bacterium | reverse complement strand
TGCCGCGATTCCTGGGTGCGGATCTGCACCGCGGGCCGCGGCGCATCGAGACTGAGATCCTCGACCGGCGCCGGTCCGGTCGTCGCGCACCCGGCCAGAAGCAGCGCCGCGACCATGGGAGCGAAGCGAATGATCCTTGAACATCGTTTCATGACAATATGTTATCTCATGAACTTCAAGTAGATAATCGCGATGGCGATCAGCCCGATCAACGCCCAGCCGACCCATTCGATCCAGCGGTGCAGGGCCGCCTCGGCACGCTTGCCGCCGAGCCGGATCAGCCCGGCCACCACGAAGACGCGCTTGCCGCGGCCGACGAACATGCCGGCGATGAACGGCAACAGCGGCATGCCGACGATGCCCGACGCCCAGGTGAAGAGCTTCAGTGGTACCGGCACGAAGCCGGCGACGACCAGCATCATGAACGCGTTCCACGGATGCAGGGCGACGTCCTGTTGCAGCTCGGCGACCAGCGCATCGATGCGCGGCAACCAGCCGATGTCGGCCAGCAGCGGACGCAGCGCACCGAACGCGTAGTGGCCGAGCGCATAGCCGATCAACGCGCCGGCCAGCGAACAGGCGAGGCTGATCGACGCATAGCGCACCCAGCGCGCGGGCTTGGCCAGCACCATCGGCGCCAGCATGATTTCGGGCGCAACCGGGAAGATGATCGCCTCGAAGAAGCTCAAAAGGCCCAGATACCGTTCGGCGCGCGGATCCGCCGCCCACGCGAGCGCACGCTCGTAAAGCGGCCGGAACAGCTTCATCGTGCGGCGTCCTTGCGTGATTCGCGCGGCGTCATTCGGTGCCTGCGAGCAATGGCACGAAACTGACCGCACCCAAGGATTCGCGCAGCCACCCCGCTTCGCCGGCACGCACGCGCAGCAGGGTCTGTTTTCCGGCCGGGCCGACCGGCGCGACCAGACAGCCGCCGGGCGCGAGCTGATCGAGCAACGCATCCTCGAGTTGGATACCGGCTGCGGTCAGGATGATCGCATCGAATGGCGCTTCCTCGGACCAGCCGGCGCGGCCATCGGCATGCCGCGAGCGTACGTTGTCGATGCCGAGTTTGCGCAGCAGGCGCCGTGCATTGCGCAAAAGCTCATCGATACGCTCGACCGTGTAGACCTGCTCGACCAGCGCCGCGAGCACCGCGCACTGGTAGCCGGAGCCGGTGCCGATCTCGAGCACGCGCCGCGGCATGGCCGGCTCGATCAGCGCCTCGGTCATGCGTGCGACGACGTACGGCTGCGAGATCGTCTGGCCCTGGCCGATCGGCAACGCGGTGTCTTCGTAGGCGCGCGAGGCGAGCGCCTCGTCGATGAACAAGTGGCGCGGCAACTGGCGTATCACATCCAGCACACGGCGATCGTGGATGCCTTCGCCGAGCAGACGCTCGACGAGACGGTCGCGCGCACGCTGCGAAGTCATGCCGAGTCCGCGCGTGGCCGGGTCGCGTCGCGAAAACAGACTCATGGAAGCGGACTCATGGAAGCAGGCTCATGCAGCCGGATTCAGCGGAGCGGGACTCATGCCGCGTCCAGCCCGGGCTGCAGCGCTGCGACCCAGCCGGCGACCTTCTCCAGCGCCTGGAAGCGGGTCAGGTCGACGTGGATCGGCGTGATCGACACGTAGCCGTCGCGTACCGCGTTGAAGTCGGTGCCGGGGCCGTCGTCGGCAGCCTCGCCCGGTGGCCCGATCCAGTAGATCGGCCGCCCGCGCGGATCGGTTTGCGCAACGCACGGCGCCGACCGATGGCGGCGACCGAGCCGGGTCGCGACCAGCCCGCGGATCTCGTTCCACGGCCGGTCCGGCACATTCACGTTGAGGATCGTGTCGGCCGGCAGCGGATCGATCAGCAGGCGCCGCATCAGCAGCAGCACCGCGTTCGCGGCGCTGTCGTAATGCACGCCCTTGTGGTCGGCGGTGACCAGGGACACCGCGATCGCGGGCAGACCGAGGAAGCGCCCTTCCATCGCCGCTGACACCGTGCCCGAATAGATCACGTCGTCGCCGAGGTTGGGTGCATTGTTGATGCCGGAGACGACGATGTCCGGCTCATGGTCGAGCAGGCCGGACAACGCCAGATGCACGCAATCGGTCGGCGTGCCGGCGATGCTCCAGCGCCGCTCATCGAGGCGCAGCGCATGGATCGGCTGGTCCAGGGTCAACGAATTGCTGGCCCCGGAACGGTTGCGATCCGGCGCGACCATGGTGACCTCGCCCACCGCGCTGAGGCGCTCGGCAAGCACGAGGATACCCGGTGCGTCGACGCCATCATCATTGCTGACCAGAACTCGCATGCGGCTTCCTGCGCAGGCGTCGCGCACCGCGCAGCGCGTGGCAGACACCTTCGAACCCGTTGGGGCAAGCGTGGAATGATAACGGATTCGCGCGCTGGGCCGCAGGCCTGCTGCGGCGCGCTCGGCGATTATTCTGCTAGCCTGCCGCAATGCCTGCCGGACATGACAGCGACGACGACGCGCGCCTGTTCCGTGACGCGATCGGACGCGTGCGCCCGCTGCCGGCAGCGAACGCAGCCGCGCCGGCGAAACCGCGTCCGGCCCCGCAGCCGACCCAGTTCCTGCTCGACGAGGCGCGGGTACGCGGCGAGTTGCTGACGCATGCCGTCGATCCGGCCGCGATCGATGGCGGCGACGAAATCGCTTACCTGAAAACCGGCCAGCCCGGGCGCCTGCTGCAAAAACTCCGCCGCGGTCAATTCAGCGTGCGCGCCGAGATCGACCTGCACCAGATGACCCGCGCAGTCGCGCGCGACGCGATCCGGTTGTTCCTCGACGACTGCCGCCGCCACGGCGAACTGTGCGTGCGAATCGTGCACGGCAAGGGTCTGCGCTCGAATGCGCAGGGACCCGTGTTGAAGCACCTCACCGACACCCTGCTGCGCCGTCGCGCCGACGTCATCGCGTTCGCGTCGGCTCGACCCGCGCAGGGCGGCACCGGCGCGGTGGTCGTGCTGCTGCAGCGGTTGTAAGACTTCCTGCCGCCCAGACTCCTAGCCGTCGCCGCCCCGTGGATGTGCCGGGCGTGCCGGATAGTTGACCCAGACCACGGTTGCGCCGCGGCGCAATGCCCACTGGTTGACGGCGACTACCTTGCCGTAGTCGATGTTCTGTTCACTGAGCGGTCCAAGCCCGCTGCGGGTTATGCCGTTGCTGCCCGCGCTGCCCGCGCACGCCGCCAGTCCCAGACAGATCACGCATGTCGCACTGATAGCCAGCACTTTCATGACGACCTCCGCTTTGACGCGGTCGTTGCGCCGATCGCATCGGCCGCAGGGGTCACTATAGGCCGGTTCGCGCCCGAAAACCGGCGATCCGGCGCCAAAACCGCGCACCAGGCCGCATCAGGCCGTGGCGGGGTGCCAATCGCACAATTCCCGCAACACCGTGGTCGCGAACGCGCCGGCGCGCAACCCGAAATCGACGATCAGGTCTCCCCCTTCCCAGGCATGGCCGAGATCGGCGGTACACAGGCGCAGCGCACGGCGTTCCTGGCCGAGACCGGCGCGTTCGAGGCCGTCCGCGAGTGCTGCGTGCGCGATGGCCACTTCCGATTCCAGGGTGCGCGCCGCCGCGGTGCTGCGCAGTTCGCCCCTGCCCCATAGCGGCCCGGTCGGATGGATGTCGCGCG
>JBIODY010000259.1:0-3661 GCA_044445505.1 Lysobacterales bacterium | reverse complement strand
TATCTGTTCGCAGGCGAGTGGGGTGGGCTTCAGCCCGCCAGCGGCAATGGTGGGCCGAGGCCCACCCTACGGGTTTGTTGTGCGTCAGCGCGCTGCGATATCCGCACTGCACACGAAACGGACCGCATCCAGCCGTGGTGCTGCCGTTGCGAGTGCAGCCCGCAACGCGTCGAGTTCAGCAGCGATCGCTTCGATTTCATCAGCGCGCACCGAGGGATTGATCTTCGCGAGCGCAGTCAGGCGTGCATGTTCGGCATCGAGTTCGCGTTGCGCGGCGCTGAGCGCGGCGCCGATCTCGGTCGCAGCGAGGCCGCGGGCCTGGGTTTCGCAGGCCGCGAGCATCGGCGGCACGAGTTTCGCGAGCAACGGGCGATAGCGCGCAGCGTCGACGGGTTGTTCCCTGGCACGGGCCAGGCTGGTCTGACCCGGCACATAGTCGTTGCGCGGGGTGAGGCGCGTATCGACGACCGCGTGCAGTGGCAATGGCGGCAGGAAGCGGCCGACATTGAGCTTGGGATCGGCGACGCATTCGAGCGCATACACGCATTCGAGCAGCGCGGTGCGCGGCGGCAACGCGGCGTCGATCAGCAGCGCGGCATTGCCCTGTTCGCTTTCGAGCAGCAGATCCAGCGCGCCGACGACCAGCGGGTGATCGAGTCGCAGCAGCGGCAACTCCTCGCGTGCGAGCGCAATGCTGCGATCGAACGTGATCTGCTGTGGACCGTCCTTGAGTCCCTGGAAACCATCGGTGCTCAGGTATTCCGGATCGAGCACGACACAACGCGCGCCGGTTTCCTCGTTGTCGATACCGAACTGTTCGAACAGGGCGAGTACGAACTCGTCCGCGGCCGTGTCATCGTCCTGCGCCCGCAGTGCTGCGCCAAGCGTCTGCTCGCGCGCCTGACGCTCGGTCGCGAGTTCGAGCAAGCGGTCGCGGCCGGCCTGTACCAGCGCGGACAACTCGCGGTGCGTCGCCGCTGTCTCGGCGATCAGGGAGTCGATCTCGGCGTCCGGATCTTCGGCGCTGCGCGCATGCCGTTCCGCCTCCGCCAGCAATCGCGCGCGATAACGTCGCAGGATTTCGCGACCGTCGGACGGGCTCGTGCGCAGCGCGTCGAGGCCCTCGTGATACCAGCGCAGCAGCGCGCGCTGCGCGGTGCCGCCGAACGCGGCGGCATGGATCACGATGTCGTGGCGCTGGCCGATGCGATCGAGGCGACCGATACGCTGTGCGAGCAGGTCCGGATCGAGCGGCAGATCCCACAGCACGAGATGATGCGCGAACTGGAAGTTGCGACCTTCCGAGCCGATCTCCGAACACAACAGCACGCGTGCGCCGTCGGCTTCGGCGAACCACGCCGCGTTGCGGTCGCGCTGCAGGATGCCCATGCCTTCGTGGAAGCGCGCGACCTTGATCCCGCTCCTGGTGCGCAGTGCCGCCTCGAGTGCGAGCACCTTGGCCTGGCTGCGGCAGATCAGCAGCAGCTTGTCGCCGGCGAGCCTGTCGATCAGCGCGATCAGCCAGGGCAGGCGAGGATCGTTCGCGTAGTCGAGTTCGCCGGCCGGCGGATGCATCTGCGCATCGGCGTGGAATTCGGCGAGCAGGTGCTGGCGCTGCGCGTCGTCGAGTTCGTCGCCATCCAGCAAGGTGATTTCCGCGACCCGGCGCGGGAAGCCGCCGATCTGCGCGCGCCGGTTGCGGAACATCACGCGTCCGGTGCCGTGGCGAGCGATCAGCGCGTCGAGCAGGGCGGGCGCGTTCGCTTCGCGGTCCGCATCGTAGCGCGCGAGCAGGTCGGTCAGTTCCGCGTCGGCGGCAAAATGCCCGGCGAGCCGCGCGCGGTCGTCCGCAGCGAGCGGCGCCGCATCGACCAGTCCGGCGGCGATCGCGGACAGTCGCGCATAGCCATCGGCCTCGGCGGTGAACGCATCGAGATCGGTGTAGCGTGCGGGATCCAGCAGGCGCAGGCGCGCGAAGTGTCCGCTGCGGCCGAGCTGCTGCGGCGTCGCGGTAAGCAGGATCAGGCCCGGCGATCGTGCCGAGAGTTGTTCGACCAGCGCATAGGCCGGGCTCGCCGCCTCCGGCGACCACTCGAGGTGGTGCGCCTCGTCGACCACGATCAGGTCCCATGCCGCGTCGACCGCCTGTTGCGCGCGTTTCGCATCGTCGGCGAGCCAGCCGATGTCGGCGATCACGCCTTGCTCGTCCTCGAACGGATTGCGTGCGGCATCGCCGACCTCGATCGCCTCGCAGCGTTCCTCGTCGAACAGCGCGAATGGCAGGTTGAAGCGGCGCAGCAGTTCGACGAACCACTGGCAGGTCAGGCTCGCTGGCGCCAGGACCAGCACCCGCGCGACGCGGCCGCTCGCCAGCAACCGCGCGATGATCATGCCGGCTTCGATGGTCTTGCCCAGGCCCACCTCGTCGGCGAGCAGCGCGCGCGGCGGCCGGCGCCGGGCGACGATGCCGGCGACTCTCAGTTGATGCGCGATCAGGTCGATACGCGCACTGGCGAGCCCCCAGGCGGGCGAGCGCATCGCCTCGGCACGGCGTGTCAGCGCCTGCATGCGCAAGTCGAAGCTGGCGGGCGGATCGACGCGCGCCGAAAGCAGACGCTCGTCGGCGCGCGAGATGGGCTGGGCATCGTCGAGCTCGGCTTCCGGCAGGACGTGCTCGCCATTGTGATAGACCAGCAGACCGTTCTTCTCGCTGATGCGTTCGACGATGAAACTCTGCTTCTGCCCGGCGACCTTCTGGCCGACGCGAAATTCCGCGCGCGCGAGCGGCGCGGCGTGCATCGCATAGTGGCGCAGGGTGCCCGCGGTTGCGAACAGCACCTGCACATTGCGTCCTTCCAGGCGCACGACGGTGCCGAGCCCGAGTTCGGGCTCGGCATTGGAGATCCAGCGTTGACCGGGAACGAAAGCCATGGGCGAAGGTGCGGAGCGGGCATGAATTATCCGCCTATGCGGCGGCCGCGGAAACCAGTTGTCTTGCTGCGGGATCGGACCGCGCCAGCGTTCGACCTCGACGCAGCCTTGCAGCAAGCCATGCGCCCCGTCCAACGAAAAACGGCGCTGTTCGCCAGCGCCGTTTTCCAGGTTTGCCAGGGTGCGCGGATTTACCGGCGCGGATTTACCAGCGCGGATTTACCAGATCCGCACCTGTTTCGCATCGTCGCGCACCATCGCATCGCCGCTCTTGCACTGGAACGACTCGGCGAATGCCGGCATGTTCGATGGTGCACCCATCGCCCGGAATTGCGTCGGCGCGTGCGGATCGGCATTCAGCAGCACTTCCTGGCGCTTGGGCAGGATACTGCCACGCCAGATCCGTGCGAAGTTCAGGAAGAAGCGCTGGTCCGGGGTGTAGCCATCGATCTTTTTCTCGTTCTCGGCCGGATTTTTCTTCAGCGCGATCTGCAGCGCGTCATACGACACGTTGATGCCGCCGAGATCGGCGATATTCTCGCCGAGCGTCAGCTGGCCGTTGACGTGTTTGCCCGGCAGCGGCTCATAAGCATCGAACTGCTTGACCAGCTTGTCGGTTCGCGCCTCGAACTTCGCGCGATCGTCCTTGGTCCACCAGTCGGCGTTGTTGCCTTGCGCGTCGAACTGGCTGCCTTCGTCGTCGTAACCGTGGGTTGCCTCATGGCCGATC
>JBIODY010000258.1:0-3681 GCA_044445505.1 Lysobacterales bacterium | reverse complement strand
TTGGTGATCGCGCACAGGATGCGCTCCTGCACGAAGCGGCTACTCGCCGTGCTGGCGCCAGTACTCGCCGAGCACGACCGCGACACTTGCCGATACGTTGAGACTCTCGATCGCGCCGCTGCCGGGAATCGTCAGGCGCTGCTGCGCGGCTGCGATCAGCGCCGCGCTCATGCCCTCGCCTTCGGCGCCGAAAATCAGCGCAAGACGCGCCGGCAATACCTGCCCATACAACGAAACACCGGCACGCGGCAGCGTCGCCGCCAGCGTGTAGCCGTGCAGTTGCAGCGCATACAGTGCATCCGCCGCGGTTGCGACCTGCACGAGCGGAACGACTTCGGCGGCGCCTTCGGCAACGCGCGCGGCAGCGCCGGAAACCTCGAGCCCGGCCTGCGCCGGCACGATCACGCCATCGACGCCGAAGTGCGCCGCGCTGCGCAGCAACGCGCCGAGGTTGTGCGGATTGCCCACGCCGTCGAGCCATAGCAGCAACGATGGCGCCGGTGCTTCCGGCAGCGTCGCGAGCAGGCGACCCAAGTCCATCGGAGGCGATCGCGACAGGTCGCAGCACACGCCTTCGTGATGGCGCGAGCCGGTGAGTTTGTCGAGATCGCCTTCCTCGACGACGCGGTAGCCGAGGCGGTTCTTCACGCACCAGGCCAGCAGCGGTTGCAGCGCCGGAATCCGCGCTTCGGTCAGGTAGACCTTGCGCAACGCTTCGGGGCGTTTCGCGAACGCGGCGAGGCAGGCATTGAGACCGTACAGCCGGTTTTCCGCGTTGCGCTGTTGCGCTGGCGCCGGTGCCGGTGCGCGCGGTTTGTCAGGCCACGATGATGGTGACGACGGCGATGACGCTGGCCATGGCGAAGCGGGGCGTGGAGGCGGTCTGCGATTCAAGACCGGGACTCCAGTGACTCGCGCACACGCGCGTAGACGATCAGATCGAGCAATTCGCCGCGTTTGACCACCGCGGACTTCTGTACGCCCTCGCGCACGAAGCCGGCTTTTTCGAGTACGCGCGCGGAGGCCGGGTTGTTCGCGTAGACGGTCGCGAACAAGCGATGCAGGCGAAACGCATCCATCGCGCGATCCGCGAACGCGCCCAGCACACGGGTCATGATGCCGTGGCCCCAGAAACGGCGCCCGATCCAGTAGCCGAGTTCGGCCGAATGGCGATGCACGTCGCTGCCCGGATGCAGGCTGACGCCGCCGACCGCGAGGCCGTCGATCTCGATCGCCCACGAGCGATCGGATTCGTCGACTGCGCGCGCCAGCCAGGCGCGCCCGTCGTTGCCGGTGTACGGATACGGGAAGCGGTCGCGCAGACCGAGCGAGACATTCTCGTCGCTCGCATTCGCGACCAGACTGTCGAGATCGTCGGGACGCCACGCGCGCAGCACGGCGACGCCGCAGTCGAGTTGGGGCAATGGCAATGGCAAGAGCTCAGGCGGCATGCGCAAATGCTACACGAAGGCAGGCAAGACACCGCCGGCTGGTCGCGAATGCTGTTCCTTCCCCTGCGCAGCGGGGGAAGCGAAAGCGTTCGTTTGGCCCTCTCAGTGATCGGCAGCGATCGCAGGCGCCGCCGAACTGCGCAGCGGCTTCAGCAACAGCAGCAACGGAATCGAAACCAGGGTCAATACCATCATCAACCAGAAGTCGTTGAGGAACGCGATCGCCGACGCCTGGCGCGTGACCTCGGCATTCAGCAGCACCAATCCGCCCGACCCCTGCAGCAACGCCGGCAAGTGCGCCATGTTGTCGCCGAACGGGGTCAGCCGCGATGCGATCTCGGCATGGTTGAGCTGCGTATTGCGCGACAACAATGTCATCACGATCGAGATGCCGACGCTGGAACCGATGTTGCGCATCAGGCTGAAGATGCCGGCCGCTTCGGTGCGCGCCGCCATCGGCAGGGTCGAATACGCGACCGTCGATACCGGCACGAACACGAGCCCCAGGCCGAGGCCCTGGATGATGCCGGTACTGATGATGAGCGATTCGGGAACGGCCAGGTTGAAGTGGGCCATCTCCCACAGCGAATACGCGGTCAGCGCCATGCCGATGCCGGCGAGCAGGCGCGCGTCCGCACCGCGCGCCATCAGGCGCCCGACCAGCATCATCGCGACCAGGGTGCCGATGCCGCGCGGCGCGAGCAGCAAGCCGACCGTGACGACCGGATAATTCATCAGGTTCTGCAGGTACGGCGGCAGCAACGCCATCGTCGCGAACAACACGACACCAAGTACAAAAATGAAAATGTTGCTGGCGAAGAAATTGCGGTCGGCGAACAGGCCGAGGTTGAGGAACGATTTCGCGCTGGTGCGCCAATGCGCGTAGTACAGATAGAAACCGAGGAATGCGAGCGCGGCTTCGACCTGGATCTCGACCGAATTGAACCAGTCCTGCTGCTCGCCGCGATCGAGGAACAACTGCAGCGCGCCGATGCCGATGCCGAGGAACGCGAAACCGCGCCAGTCGAAACGCGTCTGCTGCGTCTCGTCGGTCGGCAGGCTCGCGGCGACACCGAACAGCGCGAGCGCACCGATCGGCACGTTGATCAGGAACACCCAATGCCAGCTGTAGGTTTCGGTGAGCCAGCCGCCGAGCGGCGGGCCGAGGATCGGCCCGATCATCACGCCCATGCCCCACATCGCCATGGCCGCGCCGTGTTTCTCGCGCGGATAGACATCGAGCAGGGTCGACTGCGACAGCGGTACCAGCGACGCGCCGAACAGGCCCTGCAGCAGGCGGAACGCGACCATCGCGCCGATGCTGCTGGCGAGGCCGCACAGCACGGAGGCGATCGTGAAACCGGCGATCGCGATCAGCAACAGGCGGCGCCGGCCCATGATCGAGGCGAGCCAGCCGGTCGCCGGCATCGCGATCGCGGCGGCGACGATGTACGAGGTCAGCACCCACGAAATCTGGTCCTGAGTCGCCGACAGCGTGCCCTGCATGTTCGGCAGCGCGACATTCGCGATCGTGGTGTCGAGCGCCTGCATCAGCGTCGCGAGCATGACCGACACGACCAGCAGGCCACGGTTGGCCACTTCGCGATGGGTGGGGGTGGTTGCGGTCATGGCTGGGGTTCGTTTCGTTTCGCTTTGGCCGACGAGAGTCGGATTCGCGCGGGTCGGGTCGCGCTTGCAGCGCTCCTACAACGGCGCATCCATGTCGGAATGCCGCGGCGCGTTGCTCGTGCAGGAGCGGCGCAGCCGCGACCGGACGGCCCGTGCGGCGATGCCGAGGGCTTACGGAATCTGCGCGACCCGCGCGACTGGCTCATTGCCCCCCTGCCAGCGACCGAGAATCGAATTCTGCCTGCCGGTGTCGATGTCGACATTCGTGCTCATGCCGGCGCGCAGGATCATGCCGTCATGATTCGGCTCGACAATCGCGAGACGCACCGGAATGCGCTGCACGATCTTGACCCAGTTTCCGGTCGCGTTCTGCGGCGGCAGCACCGAGAACTCGGCGCCCGACGCGGGGCTGATCGAGGCAACGCGCGCCTGCCATTTCCGGCCCGGATAGGTGTCGACCTCGATCGTCGCCGGCTGGCCGACCGCGACGTGGGTGAGATCGGTTTCCTTGAAGTTCGCATCGACCCACAAGGTGTTCGCGATCAGCGGCATCGCGGCTTGGCCGACGCCGAGGAAATCGCCCGGCTGCAGGCTCATCTTG
>JBIODY010000257.1:0-3701 GCA_044445505.1 Lysobacterales bacterium | reverse complement strand
GCCATGGATGCCGCGAAAGACAAGGCGATGGGTGCCGCCAAGGACAAGGCCGGCGACATGGCCAAGGACAAGGCGACCGATGCGGTCAAGGACGCGGACAACGGCGGTCACTGACAGCGCGCGTGCGGATCCTTGAGCACCGCCTCAAGGGGAATTCCGGCCGGTAGCGCTGCGTGTTGCCGGCTTCCTGGAAAGTGTACGTGCCGGAACGGCAGGGGCCCGTATCGGCGACGGGTCGCCTATCCGCCGCGCGCGGCCATCCCGAGCTCGGCCGCCTCGAACGCGATCCGTTCGCTGCCGAGTCCGGCTTCGGCGAGCACGCGCATGCGCGAGACCTTGATCAGCCAACCCTGCTGCTGCAGCGGTTCGCGCTTGCGGAACGCCTTCGGTGTCAACACTGCGATGCACGCCCGGTGCTGCGGATCGCGCACCGAGCGGTAGCGGATCAGCGCGATACCGGCCGCGCGCGCGTCGCGTGCCAGAGCCTGGGTCGCGACATAGCTGCGCGGGTCCTCCCAATCCGCATGCCCGCGCCGGAACGGCGCGTCGGTCAGCACGATCGCGCTGCCAGCGACGCTGGCACGGAACGCCGTGTGCGGCACCGGCGGCAGATCCGGCGTCGCCGGCGAATCGGCGAGGAAACGCAGGCGCCAGTACGCGACTTCGGCGAGCGCGGTGTGCACGGCCGAAGCGCCATACCAGACGCCGGGGTCGCCGATGCCGCGAAAGCGCGAGCCGAGCGGCGGAGGGGCCGGATAGCGAAACGGCGTCGCCAGCAGATAGTGCAGCGGCGCCGCATCGACCGGCAGCGGCGGCTTGCTGGCTTCGAGCAGATCTTCGAGCAGACGTTGTTCGGCCAACGTATCGACCAGACGCAGCGTCGACGCACGATGCTGCGCCTCGACGACGCGCCAAGGCCTCGAATCGAGGCGCCGCGTCGCCTTGGCCAGGACTTCCGGGGTGAACATCGACATCGCATGCCCTCGGGGTCCGGCATGATCGCGACCGCGCGTCGCACCGGCTGCGATGGCAACCCCGTGGCCGCTCCTCACAAGCGCGCGCGTGCGCTGTCGAGGTAATGCAGCACATGAATCAGACCTTCGGCACTGCGCAGGCGATCCAGCGGCTTCGCGCCGCCAAACGCGCCGTTGGGGGAGTTGAGCCAGATGCGCGCGGCGACGTCGTTGGAGCCGACGATCGCATCCAGCGAGCGGAATACGCGCAACCACAATCGCGCCAGTTCGCCGGCCTTGCTGTGCGGATCGATCGGCGCGCTCTTCGCACGCGAGATGGTCGACGCGCTGACGCCGATGATCTCGGCAAGCGTGCGCTGCGGTACCTCGAGTATCTCGGCCGAGCGCAATGCGGCCTTGGTCAGCACACCCGCCGCGTCGGTCGCGGGAACCGCCTTTCTGGATGAAGACGTTGCAGGCATCGATGCTCCGGCCCGTGCACCTGCAATTATCGACTCATTTACTTTCAGATGCAATCGAGGCCCGGAACCGGCCCGGATCGCGCACGAAGCCGACCCGTCCGCGTTCCGCGTCTGCGCGCAGGCGCAACAGCCGGGACCAATGCACGGTCGCGCCCGGCTCAGTGCACCCAGCGCCCGCTGCGGCGGCGCGGTGGCGACAACTCGCCTTCGGCCGGCGGCTTGTTGCGTTCGTCGGCGCTCAACGGGTGGGCGCGCCAGTATTCGGCAACCGCACCGACGGCACCGGGAATCTGCGCGAGGCAGTCATCGTAATCCTCGTCGCCGAGAGGCGCGAATTCGGCATCGCTCTCGAACACGCCATCGTCGATCGCAAGCGCGATGATCGGCGAGAGCAGTTCCATCAATTCGGAATCGTGGCCGAGGCGGCCTTCCCAGACCGGTGCGCGCAGATCGATGCCGCGCGAAAAGCCTTCGCACCAGCCACGCGCGGTGAATGCCGGCGGTCCGCTCTCGACATCGAGTTCGCCGAGGATCGGCTCGTAGGTGCCGGTCTCGAGTTCCGGCGCGATCGCATCGTTGAGGCGCGCAAGCAGGGTCAGCACGCGTTTGCCGAGCTCGGTGTCCACGAACGGCTCGTGCAGGATTTCCGGCAGCCACTCCTCCGGCTTCGCCGGTGCCGGCCCGATCGCCAGCGCGGTCAGGAAACCATGCACGCCGTCGAGCAGCAGGTCTTCGTCGCCCGCGTGCGCGCGCAGGAACTGGTCGAGTTCCTCCAGCTCGTTGTCGTTCGGGGATACCAGCCAGTCAGCGGCCATCGTCGATTTCCAGTACTACGGGCGTGTGGTCCGAAGCGCGTTCCCAGGTGCGCGGCTCGCGGTCGATGCGTGCTGCGCGACAGGCTGCGCGAAGCGCGTCGGACACGAGGATCAGGTCGATGCGCAAGCCCAAATTGCGCCGGAACGCGGCCATACGGTAATCCCACCAACTGTAATGGCCGCCGTCTTCGGCGAACAGGCGGAAGCTGTCAGCCAGGCCGAGCGCCTGCATGCGTTTCAGCGCATCGCGCTCAGGCGTCGAGCACAGCACCTGCTCGTGCCAGGCGGCCGGGTCGTGCACGTCGCGATCGTCCGGCGCGATATTGAAATCGCCCATCACGACGAGGCGCGGATAGCGGCGCAGTTCCTCGGCAAGATGCGCGGTCACGCGCGCGAGCCAGTCGAGCTTGTAGGCGTATTTCTCACTGCCCACCGACTGGCCATTGACGACATAGAGATTGACGACGCGCACATCACCGACGGTCGCGCTCAGGATGCGCCGCTGCGGATCGTCGAAACCGGCGATGCCGTGCGCGACGTCGCTGATCGGCGCTCGTGCGAGGATCGCGACGCCGTTGTAGGTCTTCTGCCCGGAAAACGCACAGGTGTAACCGGCCGCTTCGAGTGCCGCGAGCGGAAATTTCGCGTCCTCGAGCTTGGTTTCCTGCAGGCCGAGCACGTCCGGCATCGTGCCCGCACACCATTGCAACACATGCGGCAGACGCACGTTCAGCGAATTGACGTTCCAGCTGGCGAGTTTCATGGGCTCATATTAACGTAGGGCGGGACGCAGTCAGCCGCACGGCGGCGGAATCCGGCGCGTCGCGCCCTGACCCGCCCTGCATGAATCACTTTCACTTGTGTCGCGCGTTCAAGCCATCAGCCCGTAGCTGCGCAGCAACGCATCGGGTTCTGGCTCGCGACCGCGGAACTCGACGAAACTCTCCAGCGCCGGACGCGATCCGCCGACGCTGAGGATCGCTTTCCGATACGCCTCGCCGGTCGCGCGGTCGAACACGCCGGCCTCCTCGAAGCGCCCGAATGCATCCGCGGACAGCACCTCGGCCCATAGATAGCTGTAATAGCCCGCGCCGTAGCCGCCGGCGAAGATGTGCGTGAATGCGTGCGGGAAGCGCTGCCAGACCGGCGGCTGCAGCACCGCGACTTCGGCGCGGACTTCGCCCAGGACCTGCAGCGCGCGCGCGCCGCGAACCGGATCGAACTCGCGGTGCAGGCGGAAATCGAACAGCGCGAATTCGAGCTGGCGCACCAGGAACAAGCCGGCATGGAAGTGCCGCGCAGCCTGCATGCGCGCGAACAACGCATCCGGCAGGCGCTCGCCGGTCCGGTAGTGGCGCGCGAACAGGTCGAGCGCTTCGCGTTGCCAGCCGAAATTCTCCATGAACTGACTCGGCAGTTCGACCGCATCCCACTCGACGCCGTTGATTCCG
>JBIODY010000256.1:0-3703 GCA_044445505.1 Lysobacterales bacterium | reverse complement strand
GGCGCGGACTGGGCTGGCGCGGACGGCTTGACCAACGCGCCCTTGTTGCCGCATGCGGCCAGCAACAGCGCGATCAGCAGCAGCGCGGCGAGACGTGGTGATACGCGGGATGGCGACATGGCAAGGTCCGTCAATGGCGTGCGCGAAGTATAGCCATCGTTCATCGCCGCGACCGGTATGCTTGGGGCATGTCGCTGACTCCGCTCCTGATCGCCCTGTTCGTGTTCGCCGGACTGTGCGCGCTGTTCGCGCTGGCGCAGGGCGTACGGGCGCGACGGCACTGGCGCACCCGACGCCGCTTTGCGGCCTGCCATCGCGCGCTCTGGTGCGCCGTATTCCTGCTGCTCGCGTTGCTGGGCGCGCTCGGCGGCAGCGCGCTGCTGGGCTACCGGCGGCTCGCCGCGGAGGCCCTGGTCGCGCATATCGAGACCCATCGGCTCGCTCCGCAACGCTATGCGGTGACGCTGACGACACCCGATGGTGACCGACGCGTGGTCGAGCTCGGCGGCGACGACTGGCAGCTCGACGCGCGCGTGATCAAGTGGGACGTGCGCGCGGTCGTGCTCGGTGCCGCGCCGCTTTACCGGCTCGATCGGATCAGCGGTCGCTATCACGAGGTCGGGCAGGAGAGCGCAACCCCGAAAAGCGTGGTCGCGCTGTCCGCTTCGCCGGTGCCGGATCTGTGGAGCCTGAAACATCGTTTCCCGGATTGGCTGCCGTGGGTCGACGCGAACTACGGCAGCGCGGCGTATCTGCCGCTCGTCGATGACGGCCACTACACGGTCACGCTGGCCGCTGCCGGCGGCCTCGTCGCGCGCCCCGCCGATGCCGCCACCGCGCGGAAACTCGATGCGGCCGGCTGGTAGCACGGACGCCCCCGGCTCAGACCAGCGCCTTCTCGTAGCGATGGGCCTCATGGCCATCCTCGTAGTACGCACGATGCAGGCCGAAACGGCGATAACCGAGGCGCTCGTACAGGCGCTGCGCCGCGGCGTTGTCGCCGCGCACTTCCAGGCGCATCGCGCGGCAGCCGCGCCTGCGCGCAGCCTGTTCGGCGGCGATCAGCAGCGCGGCGCCGAGACCGCGGCCGTGCTCGCCGGCGGCGACGGCGATCGAATACAGCCGCGCGACCCGGCTGGCGCGCCGGTAGAACACCACCGCCGCGCCGATCACGTGCCGCTCGCGCGTGGCGACGAAGATCTCCGCGCTCAGACTTTCGAGGTGGCGGCGCCACTGACGGCCACTCATGCGGTCCTGCGAGAACGTCGCATGCTCCAGCGCCACCAGGGCATCCATATCGCCGATCGTTGCGCGGCGCACGTGCGCGGACGCGTTGTCGCGGAGCGGGGGAAAGCGGATTTCGGCGGGCGCGTGCACGGCGCGCAGCCTAGTCGCTGCGCCGGTCCGCCGCAACGCGGCGCGCAGCGCCCGATTCACGCCTGCTTCATCGCCGGCAGACGCGACTGCACGCGCACCTTCGGCTGTGTCAAACTGCGCCGCCGGTGTGTCCACCGCCGCTTTCGCCATTCCGTCCAGCCCCGCGTCCGTGCGCAGCGAACCCAAGCGGTCCGATCCCGTGAACCTTTCCTGGTGTCCTGCCCCGCAAGTACGATCAAACAATTCCGGCGTCTTTCGCCGCAATACGGCGTTGCCCGTCGTAGCCATGGTTCCAGCATGCCTCCTTCTCGCGCCTTGCCTCGCGACGAAATCCATGCGGAATTTCTTCGCGTTGCTTGCGCGACCGGACACTAGCTCCGTATGAGTCGGCTCGTCATCGTCGTGGAAAAAGCTTCGGACTGGGGTTCGTACTACCCGTCCGACAACGTCGTCACCGCACCGGACTACCTCAAGCAGGCGATCGGCGTCGACGACGAACGCACCCAGGTCATCAACCTGTGCCGCACCTACAAGTATCTCGGCACCGGCTACTACGTTTCGCTGCTCGCCGAGGCGCGCGGGCACAAGGTGATCCCGTCGGTGCGCGCGATCAACGACCTGCGCCGGCGTTCGCTGTACGGCCTCGACATCGAGGACCTCAACGCCAAGCTCGGCAACTTCCTGCCGGCCGGCGGACGCGACACCACCGACTTCGGCATCCTGCTGTATTTCGGCGAGACCTCGTATCCGGCGCTGGAAGATCTCGCACGCCAGGTGTTCGAGACATTCCCGTGCCCGATCCTGCGCATCGAATTCGAGCGCGACCGGGTCTGGCAGATCAGTGCGATCAAGCCGAGCAGCCTGCACACGCTGTCCGACCCGCAGGAGGACGCGTTCGCGCAGGCGCTCGACAAGTTCTCGAAGAAGCTGTGGCGCAAGCCGCGCGCGCGGCGGAAGTTCCGCTTCGAAGTGGCCAGGGTGTGCGATGCTAACGACCCGATGCCCCCGTCGAACAAGCGCGCGTTGAAATGCTTCGTCGAGGCCGGCGCCGAACTCGGAATCGAGGTCGATGCGCTGAGCAAGAACGACTACCCCAAGCTCGCCGAATACGACGGTCTGTTCATCCGCGAGACGACCGCGCTCGACAACCATACCTACCGTTTCGCGAACCGCGCCGAGAAAGAGGACATGGTCGTCATCGACGATCCGAGTTCGATCCTGAAGTGCACCAACAAGATCTACCTGCATGACCTGCTGAAGTCGCGCAAACTGCCGACGCCGCGCACCGAGGTCCTGTACCGCGACGAACCGAAGCGGCTCGCCGACCTGCCGGACATCCTCGGCTTCCCGATCGTGCTCAAGATTCCGGACGGCTCGTTCTCGCGCGGCATCGTCAAGGTCGAAGATGCCGAACAGCTGAAGAAGGCAGCCGACGACCTGTTCCAGCACACCGCGCTCGTGCTCGCCCAGGAATTCCTGTTCACCGAGTACGACTGGCGCATCGGCATCCTCAACCGCGAACCGCTGTACGCATGCAAGTATTTCATGTCGCGCGGGCACTGGCAGATCTACAACCACGGCGCCAAGGGCACGGCGAAATCCGGTGGCTTCGAGACCCTGCCGGTGCGCGAGGCGCCCTCGGAAATCGTCAAGCTCGCATTGCGCTCGACCGCGGCGATCGGCGACGGGCTGTATGGCGTCGACCTCAAGCAGATCGGCGAGCGCAGCGTCGTCATCGAGGTCAACGACAACCCGTCGATCGACGCCGGCGTCGAGGACGCCTACCTCGGCGAGGACCTGTATCGGCGCATCATGGACGAGTTCCTGCGCCGCATGGAGCGCAAGCGGCTTGGCCTGCGCGGCTGAGCGCGCGGCAGCGGTTGTGCGCCTCGCGCATGCGCGCGCTGCAACGATATCGCCGTCGCGCATCGTCTATGATCGAGCTGCCGCTTTCCCCGGCACGGACCTCCTGATCCCAGCGCATGAGCCTCGATCACGCGCCGCGCCACGCGACGGCGCTCGCCATTCTTGCGTTGCTCGCTGCGCTCGCCTGCATCGCGATTCCGGCCTGGCAGTTGCTCGGCCCGGGTCCTTTCGACTGGGCCGTCGAGCAGCCGTTCACCTGGCAGGGCGGCCTCGAAGCGTTGCTGCTGATCGCGCTCGCCGCAACCGGCTGCCTGCTCGATCGACGCTGGAGCGTGCTGGTGCTGGTCGCGCTGCCGCTCGCGTTCTATCTGCGCCGGCACGCAGTCGACATGCCGCTGCTGATCGATCTGGTCTATCTCGAAATCGTCATCGGCCTCGGCGCATTCGCGCGTCGCGCGTT
>JBIODY010000255.1:0-3719 GCA_044445505.1 Lysobacterales bacterium | reverse complement strand
TTCGCTGCGTAGCATCGGGCGATCGTTCATCACCCGTCGTGGAAGGAGATCGCCATGTCCGAAGAAGTCGCCAGGACCCCCGCTGACCACGTTGCCGCCACGCTGATGCAGCTCAAGGAAATGCGCCATTATTCCAAGGGCAACGTGGAAAAGCTGACTGCCGCGTGGCTGCTGTTCGACGGCGAATTGTCCAAGCTGAAACAGACCGCGAAGATCGACGACCTGATGAACCGGCAAGGCCAGTTGCACGACGCGCTGGAAACCGTGATCGCCGATCTGGAGGAAGTCCTGCACAAGCTGCAGCCACCGGAAGAGCCAGCGGAAAAGCCGTAGGGAAGACGAGAATCCGCGGACATGCGCCTACCGGGGTGCGAGTGCTTCGTCGTACTTCCTCGCGACGCCGTCGAGCAGCGCCTGCAGATCGGTCGCGGCGTACCAGTTCCCATTCGCCATGACGCCGAGCGGCTTGCGAAGCGTCGAAAGATCATCGAGCGGGTTTTTCGCCGACAGGATCAGGTCGGCACGACTGCCGACCGTGATCGTGCCGAATCGCCCGGCACCGGGCACACCGCGACGGATCATCTCGCCCGGCGTGCGGGTCGCTGTGGACAGTACCTGATAGCGACTCAGGCCGGCGTCCTCCAATGCGCGCAGATCATCATGCAGCGAATAGCCCGGCGCGAGTCCGGGAATCGTCGGCGCATCGGTGCCGGTGATCAGCGGCACGCCGGCATCGCTCATCGCCCTGGTGAAACGCTTCAGGAATTCCAGGTTCGCGCCGAGATCGCCCATGTGCGCGTCGTAGCCGGCTTCTTTCCATTCGATGCGGCGATCGGGCGAGAGATAGCGGACCTCGGGTTGCTTGAGGAAGTCGGCGACCACGTCGGGCTTGCCCCACTGCCGCGCAATCGTCGCGTAGGTATTGATGTCGGCTGTGACGAACGCCTTGTTGCGCTGGACCAGCGCGATCGCAGCCGGAATGCGTGCGGGGTCAAGCGTGAACACGATTTGGCCTTCCTTGGCGTGATCGAAGAACGTGTACATGAACTCTTCCGTGTGGGCGACCATGAGTTGTCCCGCATCGAGCTGGCTCTCGACCCCGACGCGGTCGACGCCGTGTCCCACAACCGACATGTGCTGGCGGCGGCCTTCGTCGATCAACGCCTGGAAGGATTCTGGCGATAGATTGTTGTAGACCTTGATGAACTCGTAGCCGTTGGTCTTCGCGAGTCGCACGATCCAGCGCGCCTCGTCCGGCGTGGTCACCGTGAAGTGGCCGTAGCGCGGCGAGCCGTCGACGAGGAAGGCGGCATAGACGTGCGGCCCCGGCTTCCTGCCTGCGTTGATCGCAGGCCGCACTTGCGCCATGAACCCGGACGAGGCCTCGCCCATGTTGAGTACGCTGGTCACGCCATTGGCGAGATAGAGCTTCATGTCATCGCTCGTGTCGGCATGTGTGTGCATGTCGGCCAGACCCGGCGACAGGAACGCGCTGCCGTGGCCGTCGATGATCCGGGCATTCCGCGGCACCAGCAGCTTTGGGCCGATCGCGCTGATCCTTCCGTTCTCCACGAGCACGGTCTGGTCGGACAGCACCCGGTCAGAATCCATCGGCACCACGTTCACGGCGATGAAGGCCGCGATCGCGGCCTGCTGCGGTTGCGACGTTTGTGCGAGGGCGGCGGAGCAGCACACCAACGCAAGCAGCATGGAAAGCAGACGGAGCGCATGACGGCTATCCATCGCGCGATCCTTGCGGCGGTAACGAAATGCAGGAACGGACATTCTGATCGGAGCGAAGGCTTTCAAGAGAGATTCCTGTTGGCAACATGGGCAGCGAAGGCTTTCAAGAGGGATTCCTGTTGGCAACATGGGCGCGGTGCTGCGCGCGTCGGATCTGGCGCACGGCCATTGCGTGATCGCGAAGCATGTGCGGCATGCCACTCGTGGATGGGTAAAATGATCATTTTGGTTTAACAGCAGGTCGTGAACCATCATGGTTGGACCTTTCACGTCGGCGTGTATGGCCTCGGATTGACGCGAAAACCGGTGCGTTCGCGTACGAACTGCGCCTGCCGATGCGGCGACGCTGAGCAGGCTTGCAACGCCGATGGCGTCTTTTGAGCGGATGTTCCTGTGCGATGCGCCTGGATCAACGGCCCGCAGCGGTAGCGGCGCCCTGCGGCAACGCGACCGAATCCAGCAGCGGAGATTGCAGCTTGATGCCGGGAAGCGCGTGCAGCTCGCCGTCGAAGCGACTCCATTGGCTGGTCGCGTTGAACCAGAAGCGCGCGCCGACCACGCTGCCGAGCGAAGGTTCGTCCCAGTCCGGTCTGCCTTCGGCGAGCTTGTCCACGCGCGCCACCGCATCGTCATCGCCGAGGGCGATCCACAGGATGCGATGCGTACGCGTACCGTTCTGCACGCCGATCAGGTTGTCGCCGACGCGATACAGGCCGTCGATGCCGCGCAGTTCGATGCCCGGCGGTGTTGCCAGCGCGTGTCGCGATCCGTCGGCAAGCGTGATGCGCCACAAACCGCTGTCATAGTCGGCGAGATATACCGTTCCCGCCGCACGGCCCGCTGCAATCCCCTGCGGCGAGGCGAATTGCCCGGCGGCGACGATGCGCGCGTAGTGATGGCTCCGCTTATCGAACCTGTAGATCGCACCGGTGCCGCTGTCGCTGGTGACGAGCGTGTGCGCGTCGAGGATCAGCAAGTCGCCGAGCGTCGCGCGTGGATCGCGATCTGGCAGCGGCCACGCGCCGAGGCGATGCGCATCGTCCAGTGACCAGGCGACGATGCCGGTGCCGCGGTTGTGCGTGAAGCCGGTCCCGAAGGCCGTCCATGTCGCCCATACCGAACGGCCATCCGGCGCGACGTGCAAGCCGAGCACACTGCCGGGCGCATCGGCGAAACGCTGCGCGTGGCCGGTCCGCGGGTCGATGGCATCGATCCGGTGCAAGCGGATGCTGCTGAGCAGAAAGCGTCGATGGTGCGCATCCCATTCGAGTCCTTCCGGCAGGAAATCGCCTGGTGCATCGGTGCGCAATTTGGTCGGGGCGTCGCTGGCGCGTGCGGGCTGCGGCAGCGTCAGTGCCAACAGGGTGGCGCACAACAGCGATCGAGTCACGCAGGCTCCGGTGATCCGAAACAGTCCGGCTCGTTGCGTGGCGCAGGTGCCAGACGCAGTGCCGCACGCGACGTCCGCATCAGGGCGTGGTGCGTGGTCGGGTCGATTCATCATCTAGTCGAGCACCCAGCGGAAGGCACGGCGCAGTTCCGTGACGCCGTCGCTCGGGTACCAGCGTCCGTGCGCGAGGATGATGCGTTCGGGTCGCCACGCCAGCATGCGCTGGACCGCGCGTTTCAGTTGCATGGATTGCGCAGCGAAGGTGACGCGCAGGTCGCGCGGGGTCTTGCCGTCGGGATCCTGCGCGCCGCCGAGGCGGGTGAGCCAGCGCATCGCGAAGGAAAGCCGGTGCGGCTCGAAGTTCTCGATGAGGTCGGTCAGGACCAGGGTGCGGCTGGCGCGGTGGAAGAACTCGACCTCGGTCATGAAGCGGCCTTCGATCGGCAGCGTCGCGATCGCGCCATCCCACGGATAGCCGGTTTCCACGTCGAGCGCGCGGCTGTCGAAGTCGATGCGCGCACCGGCCTGCTCGCGGATCCGCGGCGCGAGCCAGACATCCGCCCGCGGAAACGCGCGTTTCCAGTCC
>JBIODY010000254.1:0-3743 GCA_044445505.1 Lysobacterales bacterium | reverse complement strand
GCGATCCAGGGTCGGCACGCCCTGGCGGGTCAATGCGAGCAGCACTGGCCGGTCGCGCGTTTCCAGTGCGACGCGCCAGGCGACCGCGGTTTCGTTCGCATCGCCGGGACGGATCAGGGT
The DNA here is from genome assembly GCA_044445505.1 of Lysobacterales bacterium. Lineage (GTDB taxonomy): Bacteria > Pseudomonadota > Gammaproteobacteria > Xanthomonadales > Rhodanobacteraceae > Dokdonella_A. The sequence goes on along the minus strand of JBIODY010000254.1, from coordinate 3,623 downwards.
CAGGTTCGGAATCGCGCGCAATGAGGCGAGTTGCTCGATCGGCTCGTGGGTCGGGCCGTCCTCGCCGACCGCGATGGAATCGTGGGTGAACACGTGGATCACATGCAGTTTCGACAGCGCCGCGAGGCGCAAGGTCGGGCGCATGTAATCGGAGAAGATCAGGAACGTCGCGCCATACGGAATCACCCCGCCGTGCGCGGCCAGGCCGTTCGCGATCGCGCCCATCGCGTGCTCGCGCACGCCGAAATGCAGGTTGCGCCCGGCATGGTTCCAGCCACCGCCCGCGGCGCCCTGCTCGTCTTCGCCCGGCAGCGCCGGCGGATTGAAATCGCCAAGACCCTTGAGCGCTGTTTTCGTGGAAGGGTCGAGATCGGCGGAGCCGCCGGTCAACGCCGGCAATTTCGGCGCGATCGCGTTCATGATCTTGCCGGATGCCTCGCGCGTCGCGATGCCTTTCGCATCGGCCGCAAACACCGGGATGTCCGCATCCCAGCCGCTCGGCAATTCGCCGCCCAGACTGCGTTCGAGTTCGGCCGCAAGATCCGGGAATTTCCTGCGGTATGCGCGCATGCGCTTGTTCCAGGCCGCTTCGTCGGCCGCACCGCGCGCACACGCTTCGCGCATGTGCGCGAGCGCCGCGTCCGGCACCAGAAACGGCGGTTCGACCGGCCAACCGAGCTTCTGCTTGGTCTTCGCAACATCCTCCACGCCGAGCGGCGAACCGTGCGCCTTGTAGCTGTCCTGCTCGGGCGAGCCGTAGCCGATATGCGTGCGCACCACGACCAGCGAAGGCTTGCGCGTTTCGCTGCGCGCGCGCGTCAGAGCAGCTTCGATTGCGGCGAGATCGTTGCCGTCGGCGACGAACGAGGTATGCCAGCCGTAAGCCTGGAAGCGGCGCGCGCGATCTTCCGAGAACGTGATGTCGGTGCCGCCCGCGAGGGTCACGTAGTTGTCGTCGTAAAGGCAGATCAGCTTGCCGAGCTTCAGATGACCGGCGAGCGAGGCGGCTTCCGAGGCGACGCCTTCCATCAGGTCGCCGTCGCTGACCAGCGCATAGGTGTGGTGATCGACGATCGCGTGGCCCTTGCGGTTGTAGCGCGCGGCGAGCTGCGCCTCGGCGATCGCCATGCCGACCGCATTCGCGATGCCCTGGCCGAGCGGCCCCGTGGTGGCCTCGACGCCAGGCGTGTGCCCGCGTTCGGGATGACCCGGCGTCCTGCTGCCCCATTGGCGGAATTGTTTGATGTCGTCGAGCGAAAGGTCGTAGCCGGTCGCGAACAGCAGGCTGTAGAGCAGCGCCGAGCCGTGGCCGGCGGACAGCACGAAGCGGTCGCGGTCGGCCCAGGCGGGATTCTTCGGGTTGTACTTCAGGAAGCGCGTCCACAGCGCATACGCCATCGGCGCCGCGCCGAGCGGCAGGCCCGGATGGCCGCTGTCGGCCTTCTGCACCATGTCCACCGACAGGAAACGGAGCATGTCGATGCATTGCTGGTCGAGTGCGCGGGTCATGGGATGCTCCTTGGTTTGATACGTGGCGCGTCTGGCTTGTCTGCGATCAAAGCTCGTGAAAAATTGCGCGGTGGCGCAGATCCGGCTTTTTTCCCTTTCCCTTGCGCAGCGGGGGAAGGTGCCGAAGAGCCCTGCGGGCAGCTTCCCCCGCTGCGCGGGGCAAGCGAAAGCACATTCTCTCAGCCGCCGATCGTGCGATCGACGACGCCCTGCGCTTCGCGCAGGATCGCCTTGAGATGTTCTTCGCCGCGGAAACTTTCCGCATAGATCTTGTAGATGTCCTCGGTGCCGGACGGCCGCGCAGCGAACCACCCGTCCGCGGCGATGACCTTGACGCCGCCGATCGCGGCATCGTTGCCGGGCGCGTGGTCGATCGCGCTGTCGATCTTCTCGCCATCGAGCGTATCGATCCTGAGATCCCTGGCGGCGAGCGCGGCGAGCTTCCCGCGCTGCTGCGCGTTGGCGGGCGCATCGACGCGGTCGGTCGAGGCGATGCCGAACGCCTGTTCGAGCGCGCGGTACAGTTCACCGGGATCGCGGGCCGTGCGCGCGGTGATCTCGGCGGACAACAGCGCCGGCCCGATGCCGTCCTTGTCGGTGGTCCAGACGCGACCGTCCTTGCGCAGGAACGATGCGCCCGCGCTCTCCTCGCCGCCGAAGCCGAGCGAACCGTCGTAGAGCCCGTCGACAAACCATTTGAACCCGACCGGCACTTCGTGGAGCCTGCGCCCGAGGCGCTTCACGACCCGGTCGATCATGCTGCTGCTGACCACGGTCTTGCCGACCGCCGCGGTGACGTTCCACTGCGTGCGCTCGCGGAACAGATAGTCGATCATCACTGCGAGATAGTGATTCGCCGGCATCAGGCCGCAGCTTTTCGCGACGATGCCGTGGCGGTCGTGGTCGGTGTCGCAGGCGAACGCGACGTCGTATTTGTCCTTGAGTCCGATCAACCGCCGCATCGCATACGGCGAGGACGGGTCCATGCGGATGCGGCCGTCCCAGTCGAGGGTCATGAACGAGAACGTCGGATCGACCTCCTCGCTGACGACATCCAGATCGAAGCGGTAGTCCGCGGCGATGCGCGCCCAGTAATGCACGCCGGCGCCGCCGAGCGGATCGACGCCGAGGCGCAAGCCGGCGCCGCGGATCGTGTCGAAATCGATCAGGTTGCCGAGATCGGCGACATACGCGGAAAGGAAATCGTGCTCGCGGACCCGGCCGCTGCGGTGCGCCTCGTCGAGAGTCACGCGACGCACGCCGTCGAGCTTCGCTTCCAGCAGTGCGTTCGCTCGCTGCTGGATCCAGCCAGTGATTTTCGTGTCCGCAGGCCCGCCGTTCGGCGGGTTGTACTTGAAGCCGCCGTCCTCGGGTGGATTGTGCGAGGGCGTGACCACGATGCCGTCGGCGAAGCCGCGCTCGCGAGCATCGTTGAAGGTCAGGATCGCGTGCGAGACCGCCGGCGTCGGCGTGTATTCGCCGCCCCGCGCGACGCGCGCCTCGACGCGGTTCGCGGCAAGCACCTCGAGCGCGCTCTGCAGCGCGGGCGCCGACAGCGCATGCGTATCGATGCCGATGAACAGCGGGCCGTCGATGTCCTGGCCATGGCGGTATTCGCACACCGCCTGGCTGATCGCGAGGATATGGTTTTCGTTGAAGCTGCTCGCGAACGAGGAACCGCGATGGCCGGAAGTACCGAACGCGACGCGCTGCGCCGGCACGCCCGGATCAGGCTTGTTCGCGTAATACGCGGCGACGAGCCTGGCTACGTCGACGAGTTGGTCTGGCCGCGCACGCGTACCGGCAAGCGGACTGACGCGCGCACTCATCGCCGCGCTCCGCGCAGGCGGCGATAGCGCCGGATCAGCGCATTCGTCGAGCTGTCGTGGCCGGGCGCGGGTTCTTCCTTCGACTCGAGATCGCTCGCGGTGCGCTTCGCTAGCACCTTGCCGAGTTCGACGCCCCACTGGTCGAACGAGTCGATGTTCCAGATCGTGCCCTGCACGAACACGCTGTGCTCGTACAACGCGATCAGCGCGCCGAGCGTGGCCGGGGTCAATCGTTCGGCGAGGATCGTATGGCTGGGCCGGTTGCCCTCGAAGGTACGGTGCGGC
>JBIODY010000253.1:0-3749 GCA_044445505.1 Lysobacterales bacterium | reverse complement strand
TGCGGTCAACGCCTCGGCGAGGAAGCGCAGGCTGAGCGGATTGTCGTCGGCAACAAGGATGCGTGGCGTCGGCACGTCGGGATGGCGCTGGCACCGGAGCGGCGATGAGGCAGAATGGCGATCGATGCGCACTTCGTCAATGCAGACATTCGCGCGGGTCGCCGCTGCCGGATTGCTCGGCTTGTCCGGCGCTGCAGCCAGCGCACGCACGCTGACCCTGACCGTGGCGCATCTGCGCGATGCCCATGCGTACGCGCAGGCGCTGCGTGTGACGCTCGAGGAGCGCCCCGACGCGGCTTCGTTGCGGATCAGCGCGGACCATTTCGCGGTACCGCAACTGGGTCTTGCCGGGCGGCTCGACTGGAGCTGCCCGCTGCAGCGCGACACTGCGGGCGCGCTGGCGTGCGCCGGAGCGGCGCATGTGCGGACCGGGCAGGGCGCCGAGCAAAGCGCCGAATTCGCGGCGCGCGTCGCCGACAACCGTATCGAGCTTGCGTTGACGCACGAGCAGAGCCATGTCGCACTGAACTTGCCGTTCGCCGGTGGCGCGCCTGTTTCCGCTTCGCTGCAACGCGTGCCGGCGGCGTGGCTGAAGGCGCCGCTCGCGCAAATCTGGCCGGGCGGCGAGTTGCGCGAGGGCCTCGTCGATGCGCAGGCGACGCTGCAGGCCGACGGCCGGGTCGAGGCTCGCTACGATGCGGATGGCCTCACCTTCAACTCGCTCGACGGCACACTGGCCGGCACTCGCCTCGTCGTCGCCGGTCACCTCGAATTGACCCGCACCGCGCCGGCCACGCATCTGCTCGCCGACGCCACGTTCGGCGCGGGAGCCCTGCAGATCGGCGCCGTCCACGTCCATCTACCGGAGGCGCCGGTCGAGGCGCATCTCGACGTGGATGCGCGCGACGACGGGTCGTGGAACATCGCGCGCTTCGCCTGGCGTGATCCACAGGCTCTCGAGTTCGAGGCGAGCGGAGTACTCGAGCCGGCGGCGCTGGCGCCGTTGCGCATCCTCGCCGTACGTGACGCGCATATGCGCCTGCCGCTCGGCGCACAGCGCTATGCCAGGGACGTGCTCGCCGCGTACGGACTGGGCATGCTCACGCTGAAGGGAGATCTCGCGGGCGACATCGATGTCGCCGCGAACGGGTTGCAGCGGATCGCGTTGCAAACCGGAGGGTTGGACATCCGGGATCGCACCCACGGTGTCGTCATCAACGGTGTCGCCGGTGGCATGGATTGGGCGGCGAGCGGCGAGCGGCCGGCGACCGCGCTCGGATGGAAGAATGCGCGTATCGGCAGCGTCGCGCTCGCCGCGTTGACCTCGCGCTGGCAGTCGCGCGATGGTGCACTGCATCTGCTCGGCCCGCTGCGCACGAGGGGTCTTGGCGGCGACCTGGAATTGAAGCAGACCGTGCTGTGGCCGCTCGCGACCGAAGGCGAGCGGCTGAGTTCGGCGTTCGCGGTCCGCGGCATCGGCTACGACAGCGCGGATGGATCGCTCGCCGCGGCGCACATCGCCGCGGAAGGCCGATTGCATGTTTCCGGCAAGGCGGCCGAAGCGCGCGTCGACCTCAAGGCGACCCTGCACGGCGGCGAAGCATTGGCCGGTGCGGTCTACGTGAAGCTGCCGCCGTCGCCGGTCGCGATCGCCATCGATGCCACGCTTGGCAGCGACCGCTGGCGCATCGCAAACCTGGACTGGAACGATCCGGGCGTACTCGAACTCGGCGCGAGCCTGGAGATCGAACCGGCGCGGGCGCAGCCGCTGCGCGCGCTGCAACTCGTGTTGCGCAAGGCAGCGCTCGAGCCGGCGTTGCAACGCTACGCGCACAGCTGGCTCGCATCCAGGGGCTATGCGGAAATCGCCGCCGCCGGCACGCTGTCGGGCTCGCTGCGCATGGATGACGGTGGCGTGCGCCAGTTCGCGTTCGCCGCACACGACGCGGATGTGCGCGACGGCGGCGGCCGCTTTGCATTCGGCGGCGTCGACGGCACTGTCGAATGGGACCTCGACGCGGACACGCCGCCGACGACCCTGGGCTGGAAGGAGATCGACCTGTTCGCGATCCCGCTCGGCGCGGCACGCGCGCGAGTCGAGACGCATGACGCCGCGATCGTGCTGGCGCAGCCGCTCGCGGTCGATGTGCTCGGCGGCCAGCTACACCTCGAGAAGCTGAGCCTGCAGCCGCGCTCGCCGCGCGGCGAGCGCTACGCAGGTTCGTTCGCGCTGGTCGGCATCCAGATGCCGCAACTCTCGGCGCGACTGGGCTGGCCGCGCTTCGGCGGCAGCCTTTCCGGCGGCATTCCGGAAATCGAGTTCGCCGGCGACAGGATCGAGTTGCATGGCGGTCTCGACCTGTACGTGTTCGACGGCCACCTCGGGGTCAGCGGGATGGCCCTCGAGCGCCCGTTCGGTGTCGCGCCTTCGCTCGGCGCGGATATCCATTTCGAAAACCTCGATCTCGATCAGGTCACCAGCGCATTCTCGTTCGGCGGCATGAGCGGGCGGCTGATGGGAACGATCGGCCAGTTGCGCATGGTCGACTGGAGCCCGGTTGGGTTCGACGCCTGGTTGCGCACCAGCGGCGGCGGGCGCATGAGCTACAAGGCGGTCAACGACCTGACCTCGATCGGAGGCGGAGGCGGCCTGTCCAGCAGCCTGCAGACGATGGCGCTGAAGATCTTCGACACGTTCGGCTACCGCCGTCTCGGCATCCGCTGCAAGCTCGCCGATGAGGTCTGCACGATGGGCGGCATCGAACCGGTTCCCGCCACGGCCGCCGCCGGCGTCGATTCATCCGCTGACGGCTACACTATCGTCGAGGGTTCCGGCGTGCCGCGCATCACCATCGTCGGCCATCGGCGCCACGTCGACTGGCCGACCCTGGTGCGCCGCCTGCAAGAGGCGACGCAAGGGCAGGGTCCGGTGATCCGTTGATCCATTGAGAAGTGCGGCCATGGATGGCCGCTGTTTGATCCTCGCGTTCATGGATGAACGCAAAAGCAAACATAGTGCAGTCAGGATGACCGCTCCTTGATCCTCACGCTCGAGAACGAACGCAGAAATAACGGAGAAACCCATGCGCAAGACCGTAGCCTGGACCACGCTCGCTGCCGCGCTCGCGCTGCCGGCCGCGTGCGTCACGATCAACGTGTATTTTCCCGAGGCCGCCGCACAGAAGGCTGCGGAGCAGTTTGTCGACAAGGTGATCGGCGCGGCGGCGAAGCAGGCCTCGCCGCCGCCGCAGCAGCCTGTACCGGTCAAGCCGCCCGGCGCGATGCTGCTGGATCTGCTGATTCCGAGCGCGTACGCGCAGACCGCGGACATCAACATCCAGACGCCACAGATCCAGGCGATCCAGGCGCGCATGCAGCAGCGTTTCGGCTCGATCCTGTCGAAATACTGCGCGAGCGGCGCAGTCGGTTTCACCAGGGATGGCCTGGTCGCGGTGCGCGATGCGGCCAGCGTCCCGCTACCCGAACGCGCGGCGGTGAACGCGGCCGTCGCCGACGAGAACCGCGATCGCCAGGCGGTCTATCGCGAGATCGCGGTCGCGAACGGCCATGCCGAGTGGCGAGCGCAGATCCGCGACACCTTCGCCAGACAATGGATCCAGCAGGCGCGCGCCGGCTGGTACTATCAGGATCCAAGCGGCGCCTGGAAACAAAAAGGACCACAGGATGTCGTCACCCCGTGCCGGCCAGGGATGGCCGACGACACGGGGTCCAGTGATGAAGGATGTCGC
>JBIODY010000252.1:0-3768 GCA_044445505.1 Lysobacterales bacterium | reverse complement strand
GCGACGTGCGCTCGGGCTCCGGTATAGTAGGCGGCGGTTTTTTCGTCCCGCCCGGAGTCGCGTCATCGCTACCGAACTCATCGCTCGCGGCAGGCTCGAGACGTGCGCGCGGCAGATCGCCGAGGCCGGACGCGATCTCGGGGCGCGCGGCTGGACTCCGGCGACGAGCGGCAATTTCTCGATGCGGCTCGATGCCGGGCATGCGGCAGTCACGGTTTCCGGCCGCGACAAGGGCCATCTTGGCGTGGAGGATGTCATGGTCGTCGATCTCCACGGCCACGCGATCGGCACCAGCGCACGCCCGTCCGCCGAAACCGCGCTGCATACGCAGCTCTACCGCCGCTTCTCCGGCGCCGGCGCGGTGCTGCACACGCATTCGCGCACGCAGACGGTCGCCTCGCGGTGGTTCGCCGATTCGGGCGTCGTCCGCTTCGAGGGCTGGGAACTGCAGAAGGCGATCGCGGGGACTGCCAGCCACGAAAGCGTGCTCGAGGTTCCGGTATTCGCGAACTCGCAGGACATGGGCGTGCTGGTACGCGCGGTCGATACCTGGCTGGATTCCGGCAAGCCCCTGCATGGTTACTTGATCGACGGCCACGGCATCTACACATGGGGATCCGACATGCCGGAAGCGCGCCGCCATCTGGAAGCGTTCGAATTCCTGCTCGGTTGCGAACTCGATCTGATCCGCCTGCGAGGTAACGTCCAATGAGCCGACTGCGCATCTACGACGACGCGAAGCCGGAAGCGCCGCTCGCGACCCACGCCAGCCATGCCGAGATCGCGCGCGAACTCAGCCGCGTCGGCGTGCGATTCGAGCAATGGGAGGCGGCGCAACCGCTCCTCCCCGGCGCAGGCCAGGACGAGGTCATTGCGGCCTACCGCGGCGATATCGATCGCCTGATGCACGACCATGGTTACCAGGCCGTCGACGTGATCAGCCTGACGCCCGACCATCCGGATCGCGCCACGCTGCGCCAGAAATTTCTCAGCGAACACACGCATTCCGAGGACGAGGTGCGCTTCTTCGTCGCCGGCGCCGGCCAGTTCACCCTGCACATCGACGGCAAGGTCTACGAGGTCCTGTGCGAGAGCGGCGACCTGATCGGCGTGCCGGACCGCACGCGCCACTGGTTCGACATGAGCGAATCGCCGTATTTCATCGCGATCCGCCTGTTCACCAGCAAGCAGGGCTGGGTCGCCGAATTCACCGGCGCGGACATCGCCGAGCGCTTTCCGCGCATGGCGCCGCGGCATTCGACACAGGCGGCCTGAGCATGGCGTATCTCGACGAATCCCTCGCAGCCGGCGAAACCATCGTCGCGCGATTCGACCTGCACTGGACCGCGAAGTGGCGGCTGATCGTGTTCCTCGTGCTGGCGATTCCGACACTCGGCCTGGCGCTGTTCGCGGCGCTCTATGAATGGCTGCGCCTGCGTTCGATCGAGCAGGGCGTGACCAATCGCCGCGTCGTGCGCAAGACCGGGATCATGAGCCGCCAGACCGAGGAGCTGCGTCTCGCCTCGATCGAGACCATCGACCTGCACCAGAGCGCCTGGGGACGGATGCTCGGCTACGGCGACGTCGTGTTGACCGGCCGCGGCGAGAGCTCGATGATCTTCGCGCGCCTCGCCACGCCGCTCGATGCAAAACGTGCGATCGAAAGCGCGTATGCGGCGAATATCGAGACGCCGCACGCGCATGCGCCCTCGACTGCCCCGTAGGAGCGGCTTTCGCCGCGATGCCTTGACGCGCAAGACACCATCCCAACCCACGTTGCCAGGTTCGGACATCCTGTCCTTACCAAGCAACCCAGCCTCCGCTCCTGCTTCGGGCGTTCATCGGCGCGCGAGCCAGTGGCTCGCAAACGCGCCGCTTCACCCCTTGAAGGGGAGGGCTTCGAAGCATCGCGGCTGAAGCCGCTCCCACACAGGAATCGAAGCGTGTTCCGATCATGATCAAGGTCATCCTCACCGACATCGAAGGCACCACGAGTTCCATCAGCTTCGTCAAGGACGTGCTGTTTCCCTATGCGCGCGAACGCCTGCCCGCGTTCATCGTCACCCATGGCGACAGCGCCGAGGTGCAGTACTGGCTGCATGAGGCCGCCGAGGAAGCGGGCATGGTCTCGGCGACGCAGCAGGAGATCATCGAATTGCTGGTCTTGTGGACCGACGCCGACCGCAAGTCGACGGCGCTCAAGGCCTTGCAGGGGATGATCTGGAACGACGGCTACGCAAACGGCGAATACCGCGCGCACGTATATCCGGAAGTGCCGGCGCGACTGCGAGCGTGGCATGCCGCTGGCAAGCGCCTGTACGTGTATTCCTCCGGTTCGGTGCTCGCCCAGCAATTGCTCTTCGCACATACCGAGGCCGGCGACCTGACGCCTCTGTTCTCGGGCTACTTCGACACAGGGATCGGGGCCAAGCGCGACGCCGACTCCTATCAGCGCATCGCGGCCGAGGTCGGCGAGCCGTCCGGCACGATCCTGTTCCTGTCCGATATCGTCGAAGAGCTCGATGCCGCTCGCGCGGCGGGCATGCAGACGACCCTGCTCGCGCGCGCGCCGGCGCAATGCCCGGCTTCGGGTTCCCATTGCTGCGTTGCGACGTTCGATGCAGTCGCGCTTGCATGAGGTGAGTCCGGCAACCGATGCGCCTCACCGATGCCGATCCGATTCCGGCACCGTGGATGGTCGCCTCGATCCGATTCAATCCCGCATCGCCGGCCCGGCGGCAGCCGCTTCCGGATGCGGGCGAAGCAGCCGATAATCGCCCTTCTCCGTCGCCCGCTTCGCCGTCCGCGGCGCCTTCCGAACGGTATTCCGTGAAACCACTCGTCTCGACGTTCCTCGACGGCCTGCGTGCCGTCTTCCTGTGCCATCCACGCGGCCGTGCGATCACTGCCGGCGCCGGCGTGTTCGTCGCGCTGGTCGTTGTCTATCTCGTGGTCGCGCTCGGTCTCGCCGCGTTCGATACGGCTGCGCCCCGGCATTTCGATCCCGCCGGGGTGACCACGGTGCTCGCCGATTCGCTGCTGACCCTGCTTGCGGCATGGTTGCTCGCCGCACTCGCCGGGCGACACGGGATCGTCTGGGGCGTCGCGGCGCTGCTGCTCGCCGCGACTGTCGCGATCGCGGTCATCGTGCAATGGCCGCTCATGCATGCGAGCGTGGTTCTGTTGCATCGCGGCGACATGCAGGCCGCGGCCCTGATCGAACTGGTCTCGCGCCTGTGGTGGTTCCTGGTCCTGCTCGTGGTCGCGCACTGGCTGAAGCCCCGCGGCCTCGGTCACGCGCTGTTCGCAGCAACGCTCGCCTACGCGGTGTGCGCCGCGCCGTGGTGGTGGCTGCCGCAAGCTTCATTGCTGACGACGCACATCGCCATCGGTACCGCGACGGGCGACGGTCAGGACAACGCCACGCGCACGCCCCCGGACGATACCGGCCAGCCCATCGACGACGACTCCGCGGACGAAGCCGCGCAACCGGAGTTCGATGCCGAGCAGATCATGTACGACCAGCCTGCCCTGCTCGACGCGGCACTCGCAAACCTCGCGCCGCAACGGCCCGGCAGGATCGATCTCTATGTCGTCGCGTTCGCCGGCGATGCGCAGGAAGACGTCTTCCGCAACGAAGCCGAATACGCGCAGCACCTGTTCACGCAGCGCTTCGACGCCGCGGGCCACGTGCTCGTGCTCGAGAACAACGCCGCGTCCGTGACCACGCGGCCGCTCGCGACCTGGACCAACCTGCACCGCGCGCTC
>JBIODY010000251.1:0-3782 GCA_044445505.1 Lysobacterales bacterium | reverse complement strand
GCGTTCATCGGTTGGCGTGGCAAGACCGTCTTCACCCTGGACAACGGCCAGGAGTGGCAGCAGGCCGAATCGGGCGTGTACGACGCCGGCAAGTTCGCCAATCCCGGTGTCAAGATCAAGCCGATGCTGCTCGGCAGCTGGTTGATGTATGTCGATGGTTGCGGCTGCAGCGTCCGCGTCAAGCGCATAAAGTGAGTTCAGGATGAACTCATCCCGTGCAGGCCATGGACGGCCGATGACACGGGATCCAGTTCCTGCGTGCAGTACGCTGACATGCGATGACACTGTGTCGTAGTCGTGCGAGTGCTCACTCCCGGCGCAACGACCGCAACGTTTCGACGAGCTTCGCGATGCGTTTCGGCGATACCGATTCCGGCGTGCGCAACTCCTGCGCGAACGTCGAAACACGCAGTTCCTCGACCAGCCAGCGCAGCTCCGCGAGTTGCGCTTCCTCGCCACCGCGTTCAGCGCGCAGCTTCAGGTAGTCGCGCCAGTAGCCTTGAACGCCGAGCATGCGCGCCTGGTCGCGTGCCGGATCCTGGCGCAGGCGCTGCGCGCGCAGGCGCATCGCTTTCAGGTAGCGCGGGAATTGCGCGAGGCGCGCCTTGTCCACATCGCGCAGGAAGCCGGGCGCCAGCAATTCAGCCAGCTGCTCGCGCAGATCGTCGTAGTTCGCGCGCGCGAAACCGAGCAGCGGCGGCTCCAGCAGCGGCCGCAGTTCGGCATAGGCGGCGATGATCGTTTCCGCCAGTGCGAGGCGCTCGACCGCGACCGGAAACAACTCGCGTGCGACGGTTTCCTTCACGTGCTCGAACGCGCCGCGATCGCGGATATCCAGGTCCTGCACGTCGAGCCGCTCGCGCAACGCGGACTCGACCAGATCGCCACGCAGGGACTCGGCGCTGCCGAGCGGCGGTTTGCGATCGTCCCTGATCGCTGAAGTCAAAAAGCGGCCGTCCATGACCGCACTTTTCAACAAGAGCGCATTGTTCAGCGGCAATTGCCGGCGCGTTTGCTTCAGCCTGTCCGCGAGTGCACGACGCAACAGGCGTTCGACGCCGCGTCGATGTTCGGCGAGCGCTTCGCCATGGCGCTCGAACACGCGCAGTGCGACGCTCTCGCCGAGGTCGACCAGAGCCGGGAATGCGGTCAGGCCGCTGCCGGAAACGACGCTCGCGGGAATGTCGTCGAAGTCGAAGTCCATCACCTCCTCGCGCGCGAGTTCGACATCGGCGCGACGCGAGAACGCGGCGCGTGCAGGGCCGGTCCACTGCGCCTGGATCGCGGCGAGGTCGCGACCTTCGGCGAGCACGCTGCCCGCCTCATCGTGGACGCGGAAATTCATCAGCAGATGCGCCGGCAGTTCGGCCGCGGCGAAGTCCGCTGCCGCGATCTCGACGCCGGTCACGCGCTGCAGGTAGTGCGCGAGCGTGGCGAACAACGGCTCGTCGCGCGGTGACTCGGCTGCCGCGAACGCACGCGCGAAATCCGGCGCCGGCACGAAATTGCGCCGCAGGCTCTTCGGCAGGCCGCGGATCGCCTCGGCGACCTTCTCGCCCAGCAAGCCCGGCACCAGCCATTCGCAACGCGGTGCGGGCAGCGCGTTCACCAGCGCGAGCGGCGTGTGCAACGTCACGCCATCCGCCGGATCGCCGGGCACGAAGCGATACGACAGGCGCAGCGCGTGACCGGCGATCTCGAGCTGTGCCGGGAAATCGTGAACGCCGATGCCGGGCGACTCGCCGAGCACATCAGCCAGCGACCAGTGCAAGGCGGCCTGCTCCCGCGACGACGCCTTGCGATACCAGGCGTCGAGCGCGGTGGCGGTATGCATGCCGTCGGGCAGCTTGCCGGCGAAGAACGCGGCGAGTTCCTCATCGCTGCGCACGAGTCCGCTGCGACGCCGCTTCGCCTCGATCCCGCGCGCCTCGGCGAGCACGCGCGCGTTCGCGTGCAGGAAGTCTGCGCGCGCATCGATCTCGCCGCGCGCCAGCGCCTCGACCACGAAGACCGCATGCGCCAGCGCGGGATCCTGCCTGCCAAATTGCACCGCGCGCTTCTCGACCAGGGTCAGGCCAAACAGCGTGACCTGTTCGAACGCGACCACCGCGCCGCGCTTGCGCGACCAGTGCGCGTCGCGCCAGCTGCGCTTGACCAGGTGCGCGGCCTGCTGCTCGATCCAGGCCGGCTCGACGCGCGCACAGAGCATGCCGTAGACCTGCTGCAGGTCGAGGATCTGCCCGGCCAGCAGCCATGCCGGTGGCGCTTTCGCAGTCGCCGAGCCGGGGAAGATCGAGAACTTGCGCTCGCGCGTGCCGAGGTAACGACCGCGCTCGTCCTTGCGTCCGACCTGCGTCGGCCAGCCGGACAGCAGGCAGCGATGGATCGACTCGTAGCTCCGGGCATCCGACACGGTGGATACCGCAGCCGCACCTTCCTTCCCCTGCGCAGCGGGGGCAGGTGCCACGGACGGATGAGGGCGCTTTTGGTCCTGCTTTTGATTCGACGAAAGCACCCCCTTCAGCCCTTCGGGCAGCTTCCCCCGCTGCGCAGGGGAAGCAACAGCTGATTTTTGGCTGCCGTTCGTTGCGGATTCCTCCTCCGCCAATGAAGCCACAGGAGGAGCGGCAGTCTCTGCGACCCAAGCCAGCTCGTCCGTCACCAGCATCAACTGCCGATGCAGTTCGCGCCATTCGCGCATGCGCAGGAACGACAGGAAATGCGCCTGGCACCAGTCGCGCAGTTTCGATTGCGTGAATTCTTCATGCGCGCCGCTGTAGGCAGTCCAGAGTTTGAGCACACCGAGGAAGTCGGATCCTGGATCGGCGAACAGCGCATGCGCGGCGTCGGCCTGCGCGCGCGCGTCGGCCGGGCGTTCGCGCGGGTCCTGGATGCTGAGGAATGCGGTGAGGATCAGCAGCTCGCGCAGCGCGCCGCGCGACTGTGCCTCGACCAGCATGCGCCCGAGCGCGACATCGATCGGTAGCTTGGCCAGCGTGCGGCCGATGTCAGTCAGGCGCCATTGAGAAGTGCGGCCAGGGAGGGCCGCTTGTTGATCTTCCGCGGTCATGGACGACCGCACGGATGAAACATCAGAAGTGCGGCCCCAGATGGCCGCTCCTTGATTCTCCGAGATCGCGGACGATCGCTCGTGGCCGGCGTCGACAGCTCCAATCTCGGCAAGCCGCCGATAGCCATCCGCGATCGCCCGTTCCGACGGCGCGTCGACGAACGGAAAATCGGCGGGATCGCCGAGCTTCAGCGCAAGCATGCGCAGGATCACGCCGGCCAGCGACGAGCGCAGGATTTCCGGTTCGGTGTAGCGCGCGCGTTGCGCGAAGTCGTCTTCGGCGTAAAGGCGGTAGCACACACCGGGTCCGACGCGCCCGCAGCGGCCCTTGCGCTGGTCCGCGGCGGCCTGCGAGATCGGCTCGATGTGCAGGCGTTCGAGCTGGTTGCGCGGACTGTAGCGCTTGACGCGCGCGCTGCCGGTATCGATCACGTAGCGGATGCGCGGCACGGTCAGCGAGGTTTCCGCCACGTTCGTCGCCAGCACGATGCGCCGCTGCGGACCCGGCTTGAACACGCGGTCCTGCTCGGCCGCGGACAGGCGCGCATACAGCGCGAGTACTTCGGTCTCGCGGTACTTGCGCCGCGACAGCGCGAGGTGGGCGTCGCGTATCTCGCGTTCGCCTGGCAGGAACACCAGCATGTCGCCGCGAGGATCCTCGGCGCTGATCTCGTCTGCGGCTACGACGATCTGTTCGGCAAGCGAAATGGGG
>JBIODY010000250.1:0-3798 GCA_044445505.1 Lysobacterales bacterium | reverse complement strand
TCAGTACAAGACCGGCATTGCGCTGACCGAGCTCAACTTCCAGAACGTGCGCCCGCCGCAGGAAGTAAAGGACGCGTTCGACGACGCGAACCGCGCGTTGCAGGACAAGCAGCGTGCCGAAGAAGAGGCGAAGGCCTATGCGAGCCAGGTCGTGCCGGAAGCGCGCGGCGACGCCGCGACCACGCGCGCCGAGGCCGCCGGCTACAAAGCCGAGCGCACCGCGCGTGCCGAAGGCGATGCGCAGCGCTTCGATCTGGTCGAGGCACAGTACAAGGTCGCGCCGGAGGTCACGCGCAAGCGCCTGTATCTGGAAACCATGCAGGAAGTCGTCGGGCGCACGCCGAAGATCATCGATTTCACCGCGGGCAAGAACATGCTCAGCCTGCCGCTTCCCGGGGCTGATGCCCGGGCCGCGGCGATGGCGGGTGCGACCGTGGTGACTCCCGAACCGAACAAGGCAGGCCACTGATGCGCTCCGTCCCGCTGATCGTCGCCGTCGTCGTCGCGTTCGTCGCGGCCAATTGCGTATTCGTCGTCAACGAAGGGCAGAGCGCGATCCTGCTGCAATTCGGCCGCATTGCGCAGACCGGCTTCACGCCGGGTCTGCATTTCAAGATTCCGCTGGTGCAGCAGGCGCAGCGTTTCGACAAGCGCGTGCTGACCCTGGATTCCGCCCCGGAACGCTATCTGACCTCGGAGAAGAAGGACGTCAACATCGACTTCTTCGTGAAGTGGCGCATCGCCGATCCGGCGAAGTTCTGGGTATCGGTCGCCGGCAACGAGAGCCAGGCGGAAAAGCGCGTGATGCCGAACGTCAAGGAAGGCCTGCGCACCGCAGTCAATTCGCGCACCCTGCAGGAGCTCGTCGCCGGCGGACGTGCCGACGTGACCCAGCACCTGATCGCCGAAGCGAACCGGGCGATGCACGGACTCGGCATCGAGGTCATCGACCTGCGCATCAAGCGCATCGACCTGCCCGAGGACGGCAGCGTGATCGGTTCCGTCTACGAACGCATGAAATCCGAGCGCAAGAAGGTCGCGAGCCAGTTGCGCGCGGAAGGCGCCGAGACGTCCAAGACGATCAAGGCCGATGCCGACCGCCAGGTCCAGGTCATCGGCGCGGAAGCGTATCGCGATGCCGAGAAGATTCGCGGCGAAGGCGATGCGACGGCCTCGCAGACCTATGCCGCCGCATACGGCAAGGATGCGGATTTCTTCGCGTTCTACCGCAGCCTCGAGGCCTACCGCGAAGCGTTCGCGACGCCGAACGGCACGCTCGTGCTCGATCCGAAATCCGAGTTCCTGCGCTATCTGCAGAACGCGAAGTGACCCGCGAGCTGGCCGCGGCGCTGTGCCTGGTGCTGGTGTTCGAGGGCCTGTTCCTGTTCGCTTCGCCGGGATTGTGGAAACGTATGGCCGAGCAGCTTCAGCAAGTCGACCATCGCACGTTGCGCGTGGTCGGCGGCGGCATGGTCGTGATCGGGTTGATCATGCTGAGGATCGTGCATTGAGCACGCGGATTGGGTGGGGGGCGGGAAAGCGCGGGAAAGCGCCCCCTTCCGCGTTCGGCACCTTCCCCCGCTTCGCGGGGGAAGGAACAGCAATAATCGTCCCTTGCCGCGCGAAGCGCGGGAATGAATAGCAGAATCTTCCCTTCCCCTGCGAAGCGGGGAAGGTCGAAGCCGCCATGCGGCGGCTGAGGGAAGGGCGGAAGCGGGCAACGCCTCCGCCGGCCAGCGACCCAACATCAAACTCGAAAGCGAAGTCACCATGGGCAAGTCAGTCGTAATTCTCGGCGCGCAATGGGGCGACGAAGGCAAAGGCAAGATCGTCGACCTGCTGACCCAGGACATCGGCGCGGTGGTGCGTTTCCAGGGCGGCCACAACGCGGGCCACACCTTGGTCATCAAGGGCAAGAAGACCGTGCTGCACCTGATTCCGTCCGGCATCCTGCGTGACGACGCGTTGTGCCTGATCGGCAATGGGGTGGTGCTCAGCCCCGCCGCGCTCAAGAAGGAAATCGGCGAACTCGAAGCGGCCGGTGTCGAAGTGCGCTCGCGCCTGAAGATCAGCCCGGCGACGCCGCTGATCATGCCGTACCACATCGCGCTCGATCAGGCGCGCGAGAAACAAGCCGGCGGCAAGGCGATCGGCACCACCGGTCGCGGCATCGGTCCCGCGTACGAGGACAAGGTCGCGCGTCGCGGCATCCGCATCGCGGACCTGCATTATCCGCAGCAGCTCGGCGAACTGCTGCGTACCGCGCTCGACTACCACAACTTCGTGCTGACCAGATATCTCGGCGCGGACGCGATCGATTTCCAGCAGACGCTCGATGAAGCGCTTGCGTTCGGCGACTACGTCGAGCCGATGAAATCCGACGTCGCCGGTCTGCTCCACGACCTGCGCAGGCAGGGCAAGCGCGTACTGTTCGAAGGTGCGCAAGGCGCGCTGCTCGACATCGACCACGGCACGTATCCGTACGTGACCTCGAGCAACACGACGATCGGCGGTGCACTCGCGGGCAGCGGCGTCGGCGCAGACTACATCGACTACGTGCTCGGCATCGCCAAGGCCTACGCGACGCGGGTTGGCGGCGGGCCGTTTCCGACCGAGCTCGACGATGCGATCGGCCAGGGCATCCGCGACCGCGGCCAGGAATATGGCGCCTCCACCGGCCGCCCGCGCCGTTGCGGCTGGATGGACATCGTCGCGCTCAAGCGTGCGGTCGCGATCAACGGCATCAGCGGGCTGTGCATCACCAAGCTCGACATCCTCGATGGCATGGACAAGCTGAAGATCTGCATCGCCTACGAGTATCGCGGCAAGCGCACCGAATACGCGCCGCTCGATGCGGCCGGCTGGGACGAATGCACGCCGGTGTACCTCGAATTCCCGGGCTGGGAGGAGAGCACGCACGGCATCACCGAATGGGACAGGCTGCCACCCGCTGCGCGCGCCTACCTGCGTGCGCTGGAGGAACTCGCCGGTTGCCCGTTGGCGATCGTCAGCACCGGACCCGATCGTGATGCGAACATCGTGTTGCGCGATCCGTTTGCCTGAGCGTCAGCAAGACGCAGCACGGCGCACGCGCGGCGCGCGACCGTCGGGCCGGATCTCGCGAGGCAGTCGGCGCGGGTGGCGCGGCGCCTGCGGGCTCATGCGGCGCGTTGCGCGCCGCCCGGTGTGTCAGGCGCGGATCGACTCGCGGCGCGCGCGGTAGCGTTCCAGCGCCTCGCGCAGCGCGGCAGTACGATCGCGCATCAACTTCAGCTTCACGCGCGCCTCGATCATCTTCAGCCTGAACTGCTCGCGCTTGCGCCATTCCTCGTCGGAAATCGGGGTATCCGGCGCCGCGCCCGCAGCGGGCTGCGTGCGGTCAACCAATACCAGGGGCTCGAACTTCGCCGTCATCGATCGTTCCTCGTGTACGCCAATGTCGCTTCGCGCATCCATCGGGCGCTCGCGACGCCGCCTTCCGCGGCACGCCGACAATCTGACCTGACAACCGCACCGGCGACTGTGACGGCCGCCACGGGATGCGATTCAGGAGTTCGACAGCCGGTCCCGGACCGAAAACAGGGCGTCTTGAACGCGCCGGTGCCGAGTGGCGGCGCCACGGGTCCGGTGGATCCGCGGCACCACCGTCTCTACCTTGCCAAGCAGCAGGGGCGCGACCGGATTGTCGTGAGCGGCTGACGGCAACTTCCGGGATCGCAGCGCGAGTCTGGGTGGCAGCTATTCGTCCCGCACGCCAACCAACCTTCGATACTGCGCCATATGCCGTATCGCCTCGCG
>JBIODY010000249.1:0-3815 GCA_044445505.1 Lysobacterales bacterium | reverse complement strand
GGGTGCGGTCGCGACATTCGGCATGGACGACGCGTTCCCGATCGACGACATCGACGACATCCTGCCCGGATTGATCGAAGGTCGCACGCGCGTCTATTACCACTTCGGCCGCGACACCGAGTTCGATCTCAAGATCATCGGCTGGGTCAATCGCGTGCGCGCGCAGGTGCGCCAGGGTGCGAAGCCGCCGCACGAGTTCGTCGCGCTGTCGCATCTGCTGCACGACCTGCGCCTGTACAAGTCGCGCGGCGAACTGCGCCTGATGCGCAAGGCCGCGAAGATCGCCGCCGATGCGCATGTGCGGGCGATGCGCAGCGCGCGGCCCGGCATGAACGAGCACGCGGTCGAGGCCGAGCTGCTGCATGCGTTCCGCACCGAAGGCGCGGTGCCGAGTTACGAGCCGATCGTCGGCGGCGGCGCGAATGGCTGCGTGCTGCATTACCGCGCCAACGATGCGCCGCTCAACGATGGCGACCTGCTGCTGATCGACGCCGGCGCCGAGTACCAGTGTTACGCGTCGGACATAACGCGCACGTTTCCGGTTAATGGACGCTGGTCGGCCGCGCAGCGCGCGCTGTACGACGTCGTGCTCACGGCGCAGCTCGCGGCGATCGACCAGGTGCGCGCCGGCCGCGCGTTCGATGCCTATCACGATGCGGCGGTGCGCGTGATCACCAGGGGACTGGTCAAGCTCGGCTTGCTCGGCGGCAGCGTCGAGAAGAACCTGCGCGAGCACGGCTACCGGAAGTTCTACATGCACAAGACCGGGCACTGGCTCGGTCTCGACGTGCACGATGTCGGCGACTACCGCATCGACGGCGAGTTCCGTGTGCTCGAACCCGGCATGGTGGTCACCGTGGAGCCGGGTCTGTACATCGCGCCGGATGCGAAAGGCGTGCCGGCGAAATTCCGCGGCATCGGCATCCGCATCGAGGACGATGTCGTGGTGACCACGGGCGACCCGGAAGTCATCTCCGCCGGCGCGCCGAAGGATGCCGATGAAATCGAGGCGCTGATGGCGGCGCGCTTATGAACCTGCTGCATCTGCTGTGTTCGCTGCTGTGCGGCCTGTTTGCGATTCCGTACGTCGCGGCGGAAACGCTCGACTACGGTCTGTTCGGCAGCTTGCACCTGAGTCGCCCGGCCGGCGCCATCGCGCACAGCGTACTGCTGTTTTCGGACAGTGACGGCTGGGGTGCGCGCCAGGATCGTCTCGTCGACGGCCTCGCAAAACAGGGCGCGTTCGTGGTCGGCATCGATCTGCCGACGTACCTGAAGCGCATGCAGGCGATCGACGACAAGTGTTCGTATCCGGCCGGGCACGTCGAGGAAGTTGCGCACTGGATCGAACGCCACGAAGGCCTTGCGACCTACAGCGTGCCGCTGGTGATCGGCGACGGCGCCGGTGCGACCTTCGCCTACGCGCTTGCCGCGCAGGCGCCGGCCGGCACATTCGAAGGCCTGTTGACGTTGGGTTGGGACGCTTCCCTGCGTTTTACGAAGAGTTTCTGTGCCGGCGATGCAGGCGCGATGACCGTCGCCGCGAACGGCGGATTCCGGGTCGCGCCGGTCGCGAAGATGCCGTTGACATGGTGGCCGCAGCCGTTTGCGCCCGGAGCGCGCGTCGATGGCTTGGGCGTACCGCTGACGAACGCGTGGCACGCACTCGGCGTGCTGCTGCCGTGGCTGGCGGCGACCGAGCCCGGCAACGATCTCGGCCGCAGCTGGTCGCGTTGGCGCCATCGCGAGGAAGCGACGCGCGCCGCGCTGCCGGGCGATATCGCCGACTTGCCGCTGACCGACATCGCGCCGAGCGCGAACGGGAAGGATCCGGCCAACGCGCATCGCATCGCGATCATCATCACCGGCGATGGCGGCTGGGCCGGACTCGACCGTGGCGTCGCCGACGCGCTGACCGCCGACGGCGTGCGTGTGATCGGTTTCTCGACGTTGAAGTTTTTCTGGCACAAGCAGACGCCCGACGCTGCCGCAGCCGCTATCGCGCGCGTGATCGCGCACTACAGCCAGGCAGATGCGGATGCGCGCTTCGTGCTGATCGGGTATTCGTTCGGCGCGAGCCTGGTGCCGGTCATCGCGAATCGCCTCCCGGATGCGGCACGCCAGCGCGTGCAGGGCGGGGTGATGATCTCGCCCGACGATACCGCGGTGTTCGAGATCCATGTCGGCGACTGGTTCGGTTCCACCAGGCACGACGACGCATTGCCGATCGGCCCCGAACTCGCCGCGTCGAAGGTGCCGCTGGTCTGCGTGCACGGCAGCGATGAGGACGACAGTTTCTGCCTGAAGGCGCAGTCGGCGCAGGTGCGTGTCGTCGCATTGCCCGGTGGCCATCACTACGACGGCGACTATGCGGCGCTGGGGGCGCTGATCGTGCGCAGTCTGCCTGCTGGCGCGGCCCGGTGACATGCAAGGCGCGCCCGCATGCGTATACTCCATCGCGTGAGGATCGTGGGCGCCATGCGATGAGTCGTGATCGGGTCGTGCCGGAAAGGGATTTTTGGCATGCTGCCAACCACAGCCGCCTCGGCGGCGTGTTGCTGGCTTGTGCCTGCGCGCTCGCGGGTGGCATCGACGTGGCGCGTGCCGACCCGCCTTCGGCGGACACCGCCGCCAATGCCACCGCCACCAGTCCGGCACCGGCGGATGCATCGCCGCCGACGATCGCGGTGGTCACCTTGCAGACCGCCACCCAGGAAGGGGCATCCGGGGTGGTCGCTGTCGATCCGGACATCGGCATCCGCTTCGAGGACCTGCCGCGCGAGATCGGGGTGCGCGTGCGCGTCACCACACTCGGCCAGCGCGTGCATCGCGGAGTGATTCGCGCCGCGGATGCGCATCGCCTCACGCTGTCGACCAGCCAGCACGGCGGCAGCGCGATCTACGTGCTGTCGCGCGAGCAGATCCAGCGCATCGATCCGGACTAGTGGCCTGTAACAGCTGAATCGAAAGCAGCCCGGCTGGTCTTGCGGCGCTGTGCTTGATCCAGTCGACCCACATTCCGGACCGGCGACGCCGGCGACGCCGGCGCGCAGTCGTCAGCGCCCGCCGAACACGAACTTGCGATAACCACCGGCGACCAGCGCCGCGATGTCGATCAGCAGGCC
This sequence comes from Lysobacterales bacterium, assembly GCA_044445505.1. GTDB lineage: Bacteria > Pseudomonadota > Gammaproteobacteria > Xanthomonadales > Rhodanobacteraceae > Dokdonella_A. The sequence continues at coordinate 690 of JBIODY010000249.1, read as the reverse complement.
CGGTACCCACAGTCCGCGCGGATAGGCGAGGTAGGAGCCGGTCCATTCCGGGATGAATTTTTCCTTGTAGCGGCGCAGGCCTTGGTAGTTGTAGAAGCGCCCGCCATACTGGAACGCGAGTGCGGCGAGGCGTTCGTTGATCCGCGCGTACGGGTTGTCGCCGACCGCGGACAGCGGCGCCATGCCGAGGCTGAAGGTTTCGTAGCCGTGTTCCTTCGCCCACTGCATCACGCGCGCGAACAGGAAATCCATCGTGCCTCGCGGCGCGTCGTCGACATGCCGCATCAGGTCCACGCTCGCCGTGCCGTTCGGGCCGTACGGCGGCAGCACGTTCGCGAACGCAACCAGTTCGCCATTGCGCCGCACCAGCCCCAGCGGACTCCACGCGAAATAGTCGGCATCGAAATGGCCGAGCGAGAAACTCTTCTCGTGCGCGTTCTTGTCGGCGAGCCATTGGTCGGAAACGCGTTCGAGTTCGGTCATCAGCACGGTATCGAACGGCGGTTCGGCGAGCTCGAAACTGAGCTGCTCCTTGACCGAGCGGTTGACCGCCTGGCGCAGATCTTCCCAGCGCTTGCCGGCGAGGGTGAATTCGGCCAGGCGCACGGTCGCGAGTTCGCCGAGCTTGAATAGGTCGAAGCCGAGGTCGTGGTACAGCGAAAGATCCGGCTCCAGCACCTCGTAGAACAG
>JBIODY010000248.1:0-3875 GCA_044445505.1 Lysobacterales bacterium | reverse complement strand
GATTCGATCGAGGCGAGTTTCATCTTCTGGTGTTCGGTCAGCGTGTAGCCGGACTGGTCGCCGAGCACGACCACGCTGAGCGCGGCGGCAAGGCCGAAGCTCGCCGCGACCGTCATCGAGCGCTTCGCAAATTCCACATTGCGGCCTTGCAGCAGGAACCAGGCGCTGATCGAGAGCACGAACATCGCGCCGAGCACGTAGCCGGCGCTGACCGTGTGCACGAATTTCGATTGCGCGACCGGGTTGAAGATCACCGCGGAGAAATCGGTGACTTCCATGCGCATCGTGTCGAGATTGAACTCGCTGCCGACCGGATTCTGCATCCACGCATTCGCGATCAATATCCACAGCGCCGACAGGCTGGTGCCGAGCGCGAGCAGGAAGGTCACGATCAGGTGCTTGACCCGCGACAGCTTGTCCCAGCCGAGGAAGAACAGGCCGACGAAGGTCGCTTCGAGGAAGAACGCCATCATGCCTTCGATAGCGAGTGGCGCACCGAACACGTCGCCGACGTAATGCGAGTAATACGCCCAGTTGGTGCCGAACTGGAATTCCATCGTGATCCCGGTCGCGACCCCCATCGCGAAGTTGATCCCGAACAGCACGCCCCAGTACTGCACCATGCGCTTCCAGATCTCGCGTCCGGTCATCACGTAGACCGCTTCCATGATGACCAGCATCCACGCAAGCCCCAGCGTCAACGGTACGAACAGAAAGTGGTACAGAGCGGTCAGCGCGAACTGCATGCGCGAAAGGATGACGACGGTCTCATCGATCATGCGCAGGCCCCGCGGCAGTGCCGAGCAGGTGGTTCTCGATCGCCGCCGGCCGTGTGTCGGGGCGCGGCGCGTGGAAACACACGAACCAGATCAACACCAGTGCGGCGAGCTTGGCCACCACGATCGCCGCGAACTCGATGCCGAAACGACGCCCTCCGCGGGTGCGGAACCAGGAATTGCCGGGGCGTGATCGATCGTCCATGGCGCGTCGCGGCGAGTCTACGCCGCTCGCGCGTGCATGGCCTGCGGCGCGGCGTCGCGCACCCTCGATCGTCGCGCAGTCGATGAAGCTGTCCCTTCCCCTGCGCAGCGGGGGAAGGTGCTGCAGGCGGAGGGGGGGTGCTCCTGATCCGCTGTTTCGTGGCGAAAAGCGCCTTCCCTCAACCGCCGGATGGCGGCTTCGACCTTCCCCACTGCGCAGGGGAAGGGAGGGCAACCATCAACGCCCGCGCAGCGGCGAAACGGGCCTACGCCAGCGCGGCGAACGCGTCGCGGGTCAGGTTCTCGGGATCACCCTCGGTGCACACCACGTCGTCCTCGATGCGGATGCCGCCGTATTTGCGGAACGCTTCGACCTTGGCCCAGTCGATGTCCTTCGCGGCGGGTTTGTTCCTGAGCTCCGCCAGCAGCAGGTCGATGAAGTACAGGCCGGGTTCGATCGTCACCACCATGCCCGGCTCCAGGCTGCGGGTCATGCGCAGGTACGGATGGCCGGGAGGGCGCGGGATCGTACCGCCGGCGTCGCTGGCCTGGAAACCGGCGACGTCGTGCACCTGCAGGCCGATCGGGTGGCCGAGGCCGTGCGGGAAAAACGCGCTCGACACGCCGCTCTCGACCGCGCTCTCGGCGCTCATGCGGATGAAGCCGTTTTCGTGCAGGACGCCGGCGAGCACATGGTGCGCGTGGACATGCAATTCGGGATAACTCTGTCCGGCACGCACTTTCGCGCAAAAGCCGCGCTGCGCCGCATCGACCGCATCGATCAATGCCTGGAACTCGCCGGCGTCGTCCGCCGCGTAGGTGCGGGTGATGTCGCTGGCGTAGCCGTGGAAGCTCGCGCCGGCATCGATCAAGAACGAATGCGCATGTGCCGGCGGGGCGTGGCCGAGCTCGGTGTAGTGCAGCACCGCGCCGTGTTCGTTCAGCGCGACGATGTTGCCGTACGGCAGTTCGTTGTCGGTCTGCCGCGCGGTTGCCATGTAGGCGATGTTGATGTCGAACTCGGAGTCGCCAACGCGGAACGCGGCCTCGGCGGCACGGTGCGCGCGCGCGCCGATCTTGCTCGCCACGCGCATCATCGCGAGCTCATACGGCGTCTTGCATGCGCGGTGGTAGTGCAGATAGTCGAGCACGGCCTGCGGATTGTTCGGCGCGAAACCCTCGAGCGCCGTGTTCGCCTCGCCGATGACTGCGCTGCGCGCCGCATCCCTGGGCAGGTGCGCGCGTGCATCCTTTGCGTCGCGGATCACCACGATGTCGAAATGCGGCGCCCAGTAGCCGGCCGGCGCCTCCGGCACGACATGCCAGTAGTCGTGCGGCTGCAGGTAGACGAGCCTGGGTTTCTTCCCCGGCGTATGGACCAGCCACGACCCCGGCGCCCGGATCACCGGCAGCCAGTGCTTGAAATGCGGATTGACCGCGAACGGGTACGGCCGGTCATCGAGGAACTGCAGCCCCGGCTGGCCCGCGGCGACGACCAGATGCTCGAAACCTCCCCGCTCCAGCGCGGCATCGGCGCGCGCCTTCAGCGTGGCGAGGTGTTCGGCATACAGCGGATGCAGGTCGGGATGCTGGGTGTCCATGAGCGGTTCCTTGCGGCGGATGCGCATTGTGCCGCGGGAACCGCATCGGTTGTAGCGCCAGCGTTCAGTCCGAGCGTGTTCGCGCAGGGGCAAACTCGCGGCGCAGCCAGTCGTCGAGCATGCGCTTCTCGTAGCGCAGCGGGTCGTCCGCCCGGAACGGCACCGCGCGGCTGAGGAACGCCGCGTCGCGCAGCTCGCGCTCGCCTTCGCTTATGCGCCTGCCGTCGCTGTCGGTGAGCGCGAAGCGCAGGTCGATGCGCGGCGCGTAGATGTCCTTGACGATGCGCACGTCGTCCCATTGCGGCCCGCGCCACGGCTCGCAGATGCCGGCACGGCGGATGTCGGTGATCGTGACGTCGAGACGCTGGCCGGCGGCGAGCACCTTGGCGGCGCGCCCTTGCACGTAACGCGCGAGTTCGCCCAGCCATTGCTCAGGTTTGACGCGGCTGCGGCACGCGCTTTCGCGCACCTCGGAGAGCATGGCCGGATCGGACCAGTCCACATGGATCGGGGATGGCACGGTATCCCTTGCGATCGCCGCTGCGCAGGCGAATGCCAGCACGAGGGTCAATGGCAATGTCGACAACGCGCGTTTGCAAAGCCGGGGACGGTTCATGCAACACCTCGGTGGTCAGGGGAGCCTGGGCCGCGGCCCGGGCTCGCCATCGATGCTCCTCGGGACGGTTGCGGGTTGTGGATCGTCGCCGATGGAGATACTGCCCGTCGCGGCGGCAAGGCGCCTGGCCGGAGCGGTGCCCGAGGGACGGTTCCACGGCTGGCCTTGACTCCGCGGCCTGCGGCGCTGCGCTCAGAGCGAACGCTGATGGTTTGCTCGAACGGCGGGGTGCGAACGGAATTTCAACCCGTCGCCACACGTCGCCGTCGCTGGCCCGAACGCCGGCAACGTGCTTGAATGTGCGTCTTGAAGCGGGGGTGCCGGCGGTTGCCGGCTGAGAGAGTCCCTTGGAACCTGATCCGACGGCTTGTATCGAGCAGGCCTGTACCGGCGTAGGGAGCTTCGCGGCATCGGCATCCGCCGACGCGGCGCCTCGCTTAAGAACCGCACATTCCGCTGCGGACCTCCCCACAAGCAGGATGCCACGATGAACGCCGTACCGACCGCGCTGTTGCGCGAAACCGCCGAACTTTCCGCAACCGTGACGCGGCCGATTCCGGGTTCGCGCAAGATCCACGTGCAAGGTTCGCGTGCAGACCTGCGCGTGCCGATGCGCGAGATCGCGCTGGCCGATACGCCCTCGATGTTCGGGGTCGAGAAGAACGCGCCGTTCACGGT
>JBIODY010000247.1:0-3891 GCA_044445505.1 Lysobacterales bacterium | reverse complement strand
GGCGCCGATGACCGGTGCGGCGATCGCGATCGATCCGAACAATTCCGGCACCGTGATCGCGGGATTCCACGGCGACTTCGGCGGCGGCGAAGTGTGGGTCACCACCGACGGCGGCACCAGCTGGAACGACCGCTCGGGCGGCCTGCCGGGCACGCCGGTCAACGCGCTCGAGTACGACGGCACGCGCCTGCTGGTCGGCGGCGGGCAGAACTTCGGTTCGCAGGATCTCGGCCTGTACAGCTCGGGCGATCTCGGCATGAACTGGACGCCGCTGCACGACGGCAGCTGGCCGCTGCTGGTCGTGACCGGCATCGCGGTCGATCCGAACGCTGCGCAGACGATCCTGGTCTCGACCGATGGCGCCGGCATCAACCGCACGACCGACGGCGGCGCAACCTGGAACGTCGGCATCGGCAACAGCGGTGCGCTGGCCACGCAATCGGTGCGCTTCGCGCCGGGCAGTTCGCAACAGCTGTTCGTCGCCACGACCTCGCTCGGCGTGTTCGCGTCGAGTGACGGCGGCAACGCATTCGCGGGCTCGTCGAACGGGATTTCCGAACTCAGCCTGTATTCGATCGCCGCGAGTCCGGTCGATCCGCAACAGCTTGCTGCTGCGTTCCAGGGCAACAACAACGGCGGCGTATTCGGCTCCGCCGACGGCGGCGCCACGTGGACGCTGCAAGCGGCGCCGCCGACTCGCTACAGCAAGGTCGGCTACTCGCCGGCCGGCGTGCTGTACGCGATTTCGAGCGGACCGTCCTCGGTCGCGCCGGAGGGTCTGTACCGCCGCGAAGGCGATGGGAGCTGGACCAGCCTCGGTCCGGACCAGGGCCCGCTGTACGAATCCGATCTCGCCGCGCTGCGCTTCAGCCACAACGACCCAAACCTGATCATGCTCGGCGGCGCCGATTTCGGCGTGGCCGGCAACGAGCAGACGATCTGGCGCACGCTCGACGCTGGACAGAACTGGGTCAAGCAGTACGAGGGCGAAGCCGGTGCATTCGTCGGCAGTATCGAGATCGTCGAGGACGGCAGTGACCAGACGATGGTCGCGGCGTACACCGGCTACAACACGCCGGACCAGGGCGGCATCCTGCGTTCGCTCGACGGCGGCGCGACCTGGACGCCGGGCTATGCGCAGGCGACGTACGTGCAGCGTCCAATGCTGTGCGCTTCGCCGAGCCATCCACGCACGCTGTTTCTCGGCATCGCGACCGGCTGGTCGAGCGGCGATGTGCTGCGCAGCGACGATGCCGGCGCGAGCTGGACGCCGACCGGATGGAATGGCGCAGCGGTCGTCGACATCGCCTGCGATCCGGTCGACGACCATGTGCTCTACATCGCCCTGGGCGGATCCACGCGCGCGATGCGCTCGGCGGACCACGGCCTCACGTTCACGCCGTTCGCGAGCGGGCTCGAAAGTGCCGGCACGCCGCGCGGAATCGCGATCGCGCACGTGCCGGGCGGCGCTTCACGCCTGCTGATGGCAACCGACAAGGGCAGCTATGCGACGTCGACTCCGACCAGCGACGTGATCTTCGCCGACGGTTTCGATTGAACGAGCAGCGTCACATGGTCCGAGGTTGACACTGGACTGATAACCCGTCGTCCCGGCGAAAGCCGGGACCCACGTGCTGAAGACACTGGAGTCCGGCTTTCGCCGGACTGCGTAGGCAGGATGCCGAAGCGAACAGCGAAGCTGGCCCGGAGGGCGAGCCGCGGATGCGGCGAGTAATGACGAGCTGTTCAAAGTTTCCTAGTCGTCGTCACGCGGCACCGACACCGTGCCGCGCACATCGTGCTGGCGCACGTCGCCCGAGCCCTTCGCGCGCACGGTGAAGTTGCCGCCGACGTCGCCGACGCCGACATCGCCCGAACCGATCGAGTCGACCGTCACGTCGCGATCGACATGATTGGCCGAGACATCGCCGGAGCCGACGTTGCCGATGCGCACGCTGCCGCCGACGTTGTCGAAGCGCAGGTCGCCCGAGCCGGAACGCGCGACCTCCACGTCGCCGCGCACGTCGCGCAGCGAGATGTCGCCGGACGAGGTGCTGCGCACGTCGACGCTGCCGACATCGCTGCCGCTCACGTCGCCCGAGCTGACTTCGACCGTCAATGCGCCGGCGACCTTGTCGACGCGCAGATCGCCGGAACTCGTATCGAGCGCGACCGACGCGACATTCCTGACTTCGGCATCGCCGGAACTGCCCTTGATGTCGATCGCGGCCGCGGCCGGCACGCGCACATGCAACTCGACATACGCGTAGCTCGATCCGAACCACTGCGCGCCGCTGTGGCGCTCCTGCTTCGGGGTGATCACAAGACGATCGCCGCTGCGCTGCTGGTCGACGCCGAGGCCGGCCAGCCACGCCTGATCGGATGCGCAGGCCTTGCCGCGCACCTCGACCTTGGCCAGGCCCGGCACGCCCTCGACGACGATATCGCTGGAACCTAGCGCGAACGCGACCGTTCTGAGTCCGGCTGCATCGACATCGAAATCGTGCTGCGCGGTATAGCGACACTCGGCCGCGCCGGCGAACATCGGCACGAGGGCGGCAAGGAAAAGAACGCTGCGCATGGGATGGCTCCGAAAGGGGACGGCTGATCGGATGCGCTACGGCGCGGAAGGGTTTAGCACACCCGCACGCCACGCTCACCGATTCTCGCAGGATCGGCTTCAGGCCGCGATGCTGATCGCACATCGCACACCATCCGCAATCCCAGTCTGCACATCCCCCGGCTCACCCCCTTGAAGGGGAGGGCCTAAAAGTATTGCGGCTGAGGCCGCTCCCACCAGCGCCGGGGCCGCCGGTCATGACGTGCCGGCAGCGTCGGCCACCGCCGCGATCAGCTACCCGACGCCGGCCGCGCCTTGCCGAGCAGCGGCTCGATCAGGTCCAACGGCAGCGGGAACACGATCGTGGTGGTGCGGTCGCCGGCGACTTCCACCAGCGTCTGCAGATAGCGCAACTGGATCGACTGCGGTTGCTGCATCAGGGTCTGCGCGGCCTGCATCAGTTTCTCCGATGCCTGCAACTCACCTTCCGCGTTGATCACCTTGGCGCGGCGCTGGCGCTCGGCTTCGGCCTGTTTGGCGATCGCGCGGATCATGCCCTCGTCAAGATCGACCTGCTTGATCTCGACGTTGGCGACCTTGATGCCCCACGCGTCGGTGTGCTGGTCGAGGATCTGCTGGATGTCGTGATTGAGCTTGTCGCGCGCGGCGAGCATGTCGTCGAGTTCGTGCTGGCCGAGCACCGAGCGCAACGTGGTCTGCGCGAGCTGGCTGGTCGCCTCGTGCACGTCGGCGACCTGGATCACCGCCTTTTCCGGATCGATGATCCGGTAATAGATCACCGCGTTGACCTTGACCGAAACGTTGTCGCGCGAGATCACATCCTGCGGCGGCACCGACATCACGATCGTGCGCAGGTCCATGCGCACCATCTGCTGCATCACCGGCAGCAGGATGAAGATGCCCGGCCCCTTGACTGCCTGGAAGCGGCCGAACAGGAACACCACCGCGCGCTGGTACTCGCGCAGGATCTTGACCGAGCTGAGGATCAGCAGCAGCGCGATCGCGATGACGACACCGGCGACGGATAACATCACGGCTCTCCTTGGGTTGTGATCGTTGCCGGTTTGACGCGCAGGATCAGGCCCTCGATGCCGGTCACCTGCACGGCCTGACCGCTGCGCAGCGGTGCCTCGGTCACGGCCTGCCAGCGTTCGCCGTGCACGTGCACTGTGCCGCGCCGATCGAAATCGCCGACGGCGATGCCGGCGCTGCCGACCATCTGCTCGCGCCCGCTGACCACCGGCTGGCCGCGCGCGCGCAACGCCATCCACACGATGCCAACCAGGGCCAGCGCAGCGGCGATGCTGATC
>JBIODY010000246.1:0-3892 GCA_044445505.1 Lysobacterales bacterium | reverse complement strand
TCGCGCACTTCCGACTGCGGGAACGCGCAGCCGATTTCCATCTTGATGCGCTCGGCGGTCGATTCGCCGATCAGGGTGCCGTGGTTGCGGCGCACGTAGTTGATGATCGCCTCGTCGAAGCGGTCGCCGCCGATGCGCACCGATTGCGAGTAGACGATGCCGTTCAGCGAGATCACCGCGACCTCGGAGGTGCCGCCGCCGATGTCGAGCACCATCGAGCCGCGTGCCTCGTGCACCGGGATGCCGGCGCCGATCGCGGCCGCCATCGGCTCCTCGATCAGGTAGACGTCGCGCGCGCCGGCGCTTTCCGCCGATTCCTTGATCGCGCGCCGCTCGACCTGGGTCGAACCGCAGGGCACGCAGACCAGCACGCGCGGACTGGGCCGGAACATGCGTGCGCGGTGCACCTTCTTGATGAACTGCTTGAGCATCTCCTCGGTCATCGTGAAGTCGGCGATCACGCCGTCCTTCATCGGCCGGATCGTGACGATCGCGGCCGGGGTGCGGCCGAGCATGCGCTTGGCGTCCCCGCCGACCGCCGCGACCGATCGCGGACCGCCCGGACCGCGGTCCTGGCGGATCGCCACCACCGAGGGCTCATTGAGCACGATGCCCTGCCCACGCACATAGATCAGCGTGTTGGCGGTGCCGAGATCGATCGACAGATCGTTGGAAAAGAGTCCGCGGAGACCTTTGAACATGAGCGCGGCGCGAGCCTTGTGAGAGCTGGGGAAAAGCGCGCGAGTGTAGTCAGCTACGCCACCGCGGGCAAGGACAACAAGGTTAAGAAACCCTTGTCCGAGCGCGCTTCCATCAAATACCGCGGTCGCGCGCAGCGCGACGATCACTCCCCCACTGCCGCTTGCGGGAGTGGGCAAGGGGTGAGGGCCGGGTCGCAAAAGCATCCCCCATCCGCCTTCCCTCAGCCGCTGGATGCGGCTTCGACCTTCCCCCGCTTCGCAGGGGAAGGAAAAGCGGAGCGCAAGAGTGCACGTTGCGCGATCCACAAGCGGAATCTGCGACAATCCCGCGCCGCGGCGCCCTGCCGCTCCGGAATCCTTCGATGTCTGCGCTGATCTGCGGCTCGCTCGCCTACGACACCATCATGGTGTTCCAGGACCAGTTCAAGAAACACATCCTGCCCGATCAGGTGCATATCCTGAACGTGTCGTTCCTGGTGCCGCGCATGCGCCGCGAGTTCGGTGGCTGCGCCGGCAACATCGCCTACAACCTGAAATTGCTCGGCGACGATCCGATCCCGATGGCGGCGGTCGGCCAGGATTTCGGGCCGTATCGCGCGCATCTGGAAAAATGCGGGATTCGTCTCGACCAGGTGCGCGTGTTCGAGGATCAGTTCACGCCGCAATGCTTCATCACCACCGACCTCGACAACAACCAGATCACCGCGTTCCATCCGGGTGCGATGTCGAGTTCGCACGAGAACCACGTGCGCGACGTCCCGGGGGTGACGTTCGGCATCGTCGCCCCGGACGGGCGCGAGGCGATGCTGCAGCATGTCGATGAGTTCGCCGCGCGCGGCGTGCCGTTCATCTTCGACCCGGGCCAGGCGATGCCGCTGTTCAGCGGCGACGAATTCCGCTCGATGATCGACAAGTCGACCTACGTGATCGTCAACGACTACGAATCGCAGCTGCTGCAGATGCGCACCGGCTGGAGCGCGCAGGAGATTGCCGCGCGCGTCGACGCGTATATCGTCACCCACGGCCCGCGCGGCTCGGCGATCCATACGCGCAGCGGCGAAACGCACGACATCCCGCCCGCGCACGAGCGCCAGGTCGTCGACCCGACCGGCTGCGGCGACGCCTATCGCGCCGGCCTGATCTTCGGCCTCACCCGCAATCACGATCTGCCGACCAGCGGGCGCATGGCCTCGCTGATGGGTGCGCTCAAGGTCGAGCATCCGGGCACGCAGAACCAGCACTTCGACTACGCGCAGTTCGCGGCCGAGTTCAAGCAACAATTCGGCTATGCGCTGAGGGCTGAGGGCTGAGATTTGTTGCCCGTCGTGCCGAGGGCTGAGGCTTCAACGACTTTCTGCGGAGGACGTTTCGATGAATCGATTGCTGTCAATTTTCCACACGCTGATCGTCATGGCACTCGTCGTTTCGATCCAGGCCTGCGCAGCGAAAGGCGCTTCCGTCGAGCTCAAGGGCAAGAGCTACTCGATCGAGATCGCCGAGACCGACGCTGCGCGCGAACACGGCCTGATGGATCGCCCCGGGATGGCCGCCGACCACGGCATGCTGTTCGTGTTCCAGGACGACACGCCGCGCTCGTTCTGGATGAAGAACACGAAGATTGCGCTCGACATGCTGTTCTTCGACGCCGACCGTCGCCTGGTCAGCGTGCAGCACGCCGCGCAACCCTGCGTGGCCGACCCGTGCCCGCCCTATTCCAGTGGCGCGCCGGCGCGCTATGTGCTTGAACTCAACGCCGGCCAGGCGAGCAAGCTGGGCCTGGCTCCGGGCGACGAGATGCAGATCCATCGCTGAGCGCGGCGCGCTCGCGCCAGGTGCCGTCGCGCAGGATCAAGCCGGCGCGCAGTTCGTGTGCGCAGGGAATGCCCGAGCGGTAGGGCACCAGCTTGCCGGACTCGGCATCGATGCCGGCGTCCTCGACCGGAACGAAAATACGCATACGCAACTCCGACTTGCCTGACTGCATACAGTCAAACAGGCCGGAATGCCCTGTGCGCGACGCGCCAATGACGAAACCGGGACAGTCCGTGGCGCGATGCGGGCACCTGCCCCGGGCCGCTTCAAGGCAGAGCGTCGGGGCGAGTCAAACCTCGACCATCTCGAAATCGGACTTGGTCACGCCGCAGTCGGGGCAAGTCCAGGTCTCCGGCACGTCCTCCCAGCGCGTGCCGGGCTCGATGCCGTCCGCCGGCCAGCCGTCGGCTTCGCTGTAGATGAAACCGCAGACCACGCACATGAAGGTGCGGAGTGGCGCGTCTACGCGGACGGCGGCGGTGGAATCGGACATCGCGAAACGATCGGTGATCGGCGGGCCTTGTATTCTCGCAGCTTGCGCAGGCACGCGAAAGCGCACCACGAACCGGGAACCGCATGACACCGGCCCATCCCCTGCATGGTCTGTACGCGATCACCGATGGCCCACGCGACGACCTGCTCGAGGTCTGCGCCGCCGCACTCGAAGGGGGCGCCGCGATCCTCCAGTACCGCGACAAGTCGGTCGACCAGGCACGCCGCCTGCACGAGGCACGTGCGCTGCGAGCCCTGTGCACGAGTCACGGCGTGCCGTTGATCATCAACGACGACCGCGAACTCGCCGCCATGGTCGATGCGGCCGGCGTGCATCTGGGCGATGACGACGGCGCGATCGCCGAGGCGCGCGCGCGCCTCGGCACCGGCGCGATCATCGGCGCGTCCTGCTACGACTCGCTGGAGCGTGCGCGACAATGCGCCGCAGCGGGCGCGGACTATCTCGCATTCGGTGCGTTCCACCCTTCGCCGACCAAGCCGGCGGCGCGGCGTGCGATGCCATCGCTGCTGCGCGATGCGCGCGCGTTCGGACTGCCACTGGTGGCGATCGGCGGCATCACGCCGGACAATGCGCGTGACCTGATCGATGCCGGCGCCGATGCCGTCGCAGTCATCTCGGCGCTGTTCGGCGCGCCGGACGTGCGTGGCGCGGCACGTCGCTTCGCTGACCTGTTCGACACACGGCGTTCGTAACACAATATCGCCCCTTCATTTCGTCATCCCGACGAAAGCCGGGATCCAGTTTTTTCGTGCGACTGCGAGAGGCGCTGGATTCCGGCTTTCGCCGCAGTGACCACGGACGGAAATCGCCATGACCACCAACCACGAACTCTTCCAGCGCGCCTGCTTGCGCATTCCCGGAGGCG
>JBIODY010000245.1:0-3912 GCA_044445505.1 Lysobacterales bacterium | reverse complement strand
CGTGACGGAGCCGGACGAGCAGGCGTTCCTGCAGGCCGGGAGCAGCCAGGTCGCGGCCGGGTATTCGGTCTATGGACCGAGCACGGTGCTGGTGCTGACCCTGGGCGATGGCGTGTACCAGTTCACCCTCGATCGCGAGCAGGGCAATTTCCCGCTGACCCAATCGAAACTGCGCATTCCGGAGGACACCGGTGAGTTCGCGGTCAACATGTCGAACATGCGCCACTGGGAGCCGCCGATGCGCCGCTACATCGACGAGCTGCTGGCCGGCAGCAGCGGACCGCGCGGGCGCGACTTCAACATGCGCTGGGTCGCCTCGATGGTCGCCGACGTGCATCGGATCCTGACCCGCGGCGGCATCTTCGTCTACCCGCGCGATGCGCGCGAGCCGGACAAGCCCGGCAAACTGCGCCTGATGTACGAGGCGAACCCGATGGCGATGATCGTCGAGCAGGCCGGCGGCGCAGCGACCACCGGCCTGGCGCGCATACTCGATGTCCAACCCGACAAACTGCACCAGCGCGTGCCGGTGTTCCTCGGCTCGAAGAACGAGGTGATGCGTGCGACCGGGTATCACCGCGAAGCCGCGGACAGCGCGATCAAGCCGGCGGATCGCGCCGGCACGCATGCGTGACCGCGCCGAGGATGCCCGACAACGATTTCATCGAGGTCTACGACGATGCGCTGGACGCGGCGACCTGCTCGGCGTTGATCCGGCGTTTCGACGCGAGCGGCCAGGCCGTGCGCGGTGCGACCGGCAGCGGCGTCGACACGCGCCTCAAGGACAGCTGGGACATCGGGCTCGCCGGCCACGCCGCGTGGAAGGACGCCGAGAACCTGCTCAACGGTGCGATGCTGCGCGGGTTGATGCGCTATGTGCGCCGCTATGCGTACGCGGCGCTGGCGCCGCTGGCGCTGCGCATGCCGGATCCGGCGACCGGCGAACTCGTGCTGCTCGATCCGCCGGTGGTCGCGGCGCTGCCCGACAACCTGCTGCAGAGCCTGGTCACCAAGTGCTTCCGTCCCGGCGCGATCAACCTGCAGAAATACCTCGCCGACCAGGGCGGCTATCCGTACTGGCACTGCGAGCAGTATCCGAAAGCCGACGGCGGCGAAACGCTGCATCGCGTGTTGCTGTGGTCGATCTATCTCAATGACGGCTTCGACGATGGCGAGACCGAGTTCGCATACCAGCAACGCCGCATCGTGCCGCGCACCGGTTCGCTGCTGTTCGCACCGGCCGCATTCACGCATACGCATCGCGGCAATCGCCCACGTGGCGGCGACAAGTACATCGCGACTTCATGGGTGTTGTTTCAGCGCGCCGAGCAGCTCTATGCGAATCCGGCCGTGCCGAAATGAAACACAAACCGGTTCGCGCACGAATTCGCCCCTAACCTGTGGGAGCGGCTTCAGCCGCGATGAGAAGCCCCCTTCAACGGAGAGTTGGGTGGGGATGATGTTCATCACGCGCAAAGGCCAGGAGCATCGCGGCTGAAGCCGCTCCCACAAAACGGTGCCACGCCCTACAGGCGGCTGCGATGCGCACATTGCCGCGGGAGCGTCATACTGGTTGCAACGAGAGGTCGCCAATGGACCGGATCCTGATCTACGGAGCGAATGGCTACACCGGCGCGCTGATCGCCGAGGAAGCCGTGCGGCGTGGATTGAAACCGATCCTGGCCGGCCGCAACCGCGATGCGCTCGATGCCCTCGCGACGCATCTGAAACTGACCCGGCGCGTCTTCGAACTCGCCGACCCCGCGCAGATCGCGCGCAACCTCGACGGCATCAATCTGCTACTAAATTGCGCCGGTCCGTTCTCGCGTACGGCCGCGCCGCTGCTCGAAGCCTGCCTGGAACAGCGGGTGCACTACCTTGACATCACCGGCGAGATCGACGTGTTCGCGCTCTGCCATCACGCGCAGCCGCGCGCGAAACGCCAGGGGATCGTCATCGCGCCCGGCGTCGGTTTCGACGTCGTGCCGACCGATTGCGTTGCCGCGATGCTGAAGCAGCGTTTGCCCGACGCGAGCGAACTCGTGCTCGCGTTCGAGGCCGGCGGCGGTTCCAGCCCGGGCACCGCGAAGACCAGCGTGGAAGGTCTCGCCAAGGGCGGCCGTGCGCGCATCGGCGGCGAGTTGGTCGAGGTACCACTGGCCTCGAAGACGCGCACCTTCGCGCGCGACGGCCTGCAGCGCACCGCGATGACGATACCGTGGGGCGATGTCTATACCGCGTATGTGTCGACCGGCATCCCGAACATCGAAACCTACATGGCGCTGCCGCCGGCGACGATTGCCCGCGCGCGCTGGCTGCGTTATCTGAAACCGCTGCTTGCGCTGGCGCCGGTGCAGGCATTCCTGAAGTCGCGCGCCGGATCGGTGCCCGGGCCGGACGCGGCGCGGCGTGAGGCGACGAACTGTTACGTCTGGGGCGAAGTACGCGACGCCACCGGACGCGAGGCCCGGCTCGCCCTGATCACGCCGAACGGCTACGCGCTGACCGTGCAGTCCGCGCTCGGTATCGTCCGGCATGTGCTCGACGCAAAACCCGCGGGTGGCTACTACACCCCGTCGCAGCTGATGGGCGCCGATTACGTGCTGCAGCTGCCTGGCGTGAGCCTCGTCGAAAGATGACTGAAACTTTCGCGACGGATCGCGTAAGCCCTCCCCTTCAAGGGGAGCGTTGGGTGGGATAGTGTTGATAAAGATCAGTCCCGCCGGTCGGGTTGAGCGCAGCGATGCCCGACAAGCGTCCCTATGCGGTTGCGCATCGTGTTGGGTTCGCAGGCTCACCCCAACCCACGGGCTGCGCGGGAAGCAGGTGCAGTCTGCGGGGATATTGGGTACAACGACATCGTGGGCGCGCTTCGCGCACTCGCATCCAGTCAACCCAGGGAGATCACCGCATGCGCATCGGACTCATTCTCGCCGGCCTCATCCTCGCCGCAGTCGGCGTCGCTGCATTCACCGGCAATTTCAATTTCACCCAAGACAAGGAAGTCGTGAAGATCGGCGGGCTTTCGGCCTCGGTGAAGGAAAACAAGACCGTGCCGCAATGGATCGGTGGCGTCGGCGTGCTGGTCGGGCTCGGCCTGATCGTGGTCGGCGCGATGCGCAAGTAAAACGATTCTTCTTGCCGGTGCGCAGAACGGGTCACGCACGCTGGCGCAGAAATACGTGGGTAGCACGTTCGCCCGCAACGCAGTTCGCGCATTCATAGCCCAGGGCACGCATGTCGATCCCGTTCAGGAGGTGCTCTCCGGAACCGAGCAAGACCGGCCGGATGGCCAGATGCAGCTCGTCGATCAGGCCGGCGCGCAGATACTGCCGAATCGTGGAGACGCCGCCGCCGAGGCGGACGTCGCGGCCGCCCGCTGCCGCGGTCGCCTGCTCCAGCGCGGCGTGGATGCCTTCGCTGACGAAGCGAAACTCGGTACCGCCCGCCATCCTGAGCGGCACCCGTGGGTAATGCGTCAGCACGAAGACCGGCGTGTGATACGGCGGCTCGTCGCCCCACCAGCCCTTCCAGCTGTCGTCCGGCCACGGACCGCGGACAGGGCCGAACATGTTGCGCCCGAGAATCCAGGCGCCGATCCCGGCCAGGCCTTGTTCGGCGATTCCGTTGTCGAACCCCAGTTCTCCATCGCCGTGGCCGTGCATCTTCCGCCAGACGTGAGTGTGGAAGAACCACTCCATCAATTCGGAGCCCCTGAGGCCGAGCGGATTCTGCAGATCCTGGTCCGACCCGGCACCATAGCCGTCGATGGAAATCGCGAAGCTCTGGACGCGCAGTTTCGACATGGCATTTCTCCCACCTGAATTCACGACCTGCTCACCCCAGGGTGGCATACATGCCTGCAACCGATCCGCTTGCCGCGCAGCGATTCACTATGGCAGCGACACGCTT
>JBIODY010000244.1:0-3918 GCA_044445505.1 Lysobacterales bacterium | reverse complement strand
GATGCAGAAATGCACCTTGTGCGTCGACCGCATCTACAACCAGACCCTTGACGAGGCGGATCGCCAGCCCGCATGCGTGATGGCGTGTCCGACCCGCGCGCGGCATTTCGGCGATCTCGGCGATGCGGACTCGGCGATCTCGAAGCTTGTCGCCGAGCGCGATGGCTATCAACTGATGCCCGAGTTCGGCTACCAGCCGATCAACCGCTACCTGCCGCCGCGGCCGCGCCGCGACGGTTGCGGCACCACGCCATCGAACGCGCCACGCGAGGAGAAGCTCGACACGGAGAAACTCCCCGGCGTGCTGCGCTGGCTCGACCGCGCGCTGTCGCGCTGAGTGGTTGGGATAGTTGCTTTTGCTTCCCCTGCGTAGCGGGGGAAGCTGCCCTAAGGGCTGAAGGGGGCGCTTTTCCCATGCAAAAGCAAGATCAAGGGCGCCCCCATCCGCTTTCGGCACCTTCCCCCGGCTGCGCAGGGGAAGGAAAGACCTGGCTTTTTGCCAGTCTGTTTTTTTAGCTCCGAGAGCACCAACGATGCGGCCGACCATCTCGATCATCGCGTTCACCGTACTGTCCGGCGCGGGTTACGGATTGCTGTTCCTGCTCGGGCTCGGCATCGCGACCGGCCAGCTGCCGGCATATGACGTGATCCCGCTGCTCGTCGGCGGCCTGCTGGTGAGCGCAGGATTGTCCGCATCGGTCGGCCACCTCGGCAAGCCGCTGCGGGCGTGGCGCGCATTCTCGCAATGGCGCAGTTCATGGCTGTCGCGTGAAGGCGTCGTTGCGCTGCTGACCTACCTTCCGCTGCTTGCGCTGATGTCGCTCCACCTGCCATGCGCGGACACCTGCGCGGGTTTTCCGGCCGCGCTCCCGGGCGCGGTCCTGCTCGCCCTCGGCTGCGTCGCCACCGTGTACTGCACCGCGCACATCTATTCGAGCCTGAAACCGATCCGCGCCTGGAGCAATGGCTTCACCCTGCCCGCGTACCTGCTGCTCGGTCTGTATTCGGGTGCGCTCTGGTTGCTCGCGATCGATTGGCCGCGATCGCGCGGCATCGCGAATGAAGACGCCACGCAATGGCTCTGGGTTGCGACCGCGCTGATCATCGCGCCGGCCTGCGCACTGCTGAAATGGCGCTACTGGCGCTGGCTCGATGCCGGCACGGGCGCTGCCGATGCCGGCAGCGCGACCGGCCTTGATCGCCTCGGCACGGTGCGCAGCTTCGAACAGCCGCACACCGAGGAAAATTACCTGACCCACGAAATGGGCTTCGTGCTTGCGCGCAGGCATTCGCGCAGACTCCGCGCGATCGCGCTCTGGCTGATCGTGCTTGCGCCGCCGGCGATGCTGCCGCTGGTCACGCTGCTCGGCGGGCCGGCCGCATGGCTCGCGTTGAGCGCCGGCATGGCCGGCATCTTCGTCGAACGCTGGCTGTTCTTCGCCGAGGCAAAACACGCGGTAATGGCCTACTACGGCCGCTGAGTGCGCGACCGCGGCGCGACACCAACGTTCACCGTTTGCGTGCGCGCGTTCACGGCGCATTTATCGCATTTGCTTAGCATTGACAGAGACCGCAGCCCCTGCGGTTTTTTTATGCCCGATCTTCCCAAGGAAAACCCCGATGAACAAGATGTTGATCCCGCTCGCGTTGCTTGCGACCCTGCCGCTGACCGCTTTCGCCGACAACGACGGTAGCTGGTCCGGTTCCGGCGAAGCCGGTTTCGCCGCTGCACGCGGCAATGCGAAGTCCGAGAACCTCAACGCGAAGCTGCAGTTCAAGAAGGAAGACGATCAGTGGAAGGACACCTTCTATCTGACCGCATTGCGCAGCAAGGGCGAGGTCAAGACCGCAACGATCGTCGACAACCATGTCGTCAACACCTCGAGCTACGACCTGACCTCGAACCGCTACGAAGCCGGCGCGTCGATGGGCTACAAGCTCGATGAGCGCAGCTACATCGTCGGCGCGTTGCGCTACGAGAACGACGACTTCTCGCCGTTCAACTACCAGTGGGTCGCCTCGATCGGCTACGGCTACACCGTGCTCAAGAATGCCAGCGACGAGCTGTCGTTCGAAATCGGCCCGGGCTACAAGACCTACCAGCCGGTCGACCAGTTGAACGCGGTCGGCGATCCGCCGGTGCTGGTGCGCAACAGGTTCGATTCGAACAGCGAACTCGTCGCGCGCGGTCTGATGGCGTACAAGCACAACTTCACCGAGAACACCTCGTTCATCGACACGTTCCTGATGGAAGCGGGCAGCGACAACACGTTCTTCCAGAACGATGCCGGCCTGCAGGTCGACATGAACAAGAAGCTCGCGCTGAAAGTGGGGTACCAGGTGCGCACGAATTCCGACGTGGCGCCGGGAATCAAGAAGACCGACCAGCTGGTGACGACGAACCTCGTCTACAACTTCGGCGGCTGAGCGCCGACAAGCGTCGCGGCTTCAGCCGCGACGCTTGTCGACGAACACCATCTCCAGCCAACCCTCGCGCATCCTGCGCTCGCGAGCCCGGTCCGCACGTCCCTGTGCGGCCGTTCGCCGGCGATCGCTGCCCGGCGGCAGCGATCGAACCGGCTCACCCCCTTGAAGGGAACGGCTTGAAGCATCGCGGATGAAGCCGCGCCTGCAAAAGCACACGCGCCGACACCTCGCTGCTTGCGTACGGCGATTGAGTGCCTCAATAACCTGGCACATCGCGAACGTTGGGGTTCGCAAGCTCACCCCAACCTACGGATTCGCGCGCAGCATTGCGTCTGCGCCTTGTTCGCGCAGGAGTTCGGCGACGCGTTCGCCGAGGCCTTGCGGATCGTCGAGTGCACCGTGCGCCTCGGCGCGCAGCAAGCGGCCAGTCGCCGCGTCGCCGACCAGACCCCATAGCGCGAGACCGGTTTCTGTCTCCACGCAATAACCCGCAATCGGTACGTTGCAGCTGCCGTGCAGACTCAGGTTCATCGCGCGCTCGGCGGCGACGCAACGATGCGTTTCCACATCGTCCAGTCCACGCACGAGATCCAGCACGGCGGCATCGCCAACGCGGCATTCGATCGCGATCGCGCCCTGCGCGACCGCCGGCAACCAGCCCGGTGCGGAAAGCCGCGCGGCGATGCGCTGGCCGAGTCCGAGGCGTTCCATGCCGGCGCAGGCGAGGACGATCGCGTCGTAGGCTCCCGCATCCAGCTTCGCCAGGCGCGTATTCACGTTGCCGCGCAGATCGAGCAAGTGAAGGTCCGGCCGCAGTGCGCGGACCTGCGCCTGCCGGCGCAGCGACGACGTGCCGATGCGCGCGCCTCGCGGCAGCTCGTCGAAGCGCGCATACGCATTGCTGATGAACGCGTCGGCCGCATCGGCGCGCTCCAGCACCGCACCGATCGCGAAACCGGGCTCGAGCTGCATCGGCACATCCTTGAACGAATGCACCGCCAGGTCCGCGCGACGCCCCAGCATCGCGACCTCGAGTTCCTTGAGGAACAGACCCTTGCCGCCGATCTCGGCAAGCGGGCGATCGATGACCTGGTCGCCGCGCGTGGTCATCGGCACGAGTTCGACGCCGACGTCCGCATGCAATGCGCGCAGGCGCGTCGCGACATGCTCGGCCTGCCACAGTGCGAGTGCGCTCTGGCGTGTGGCGATGCGCAATGTCTTCACGGAAGTTGCCCGGAAAGCATAGCGAGCGCTGGCGACAGGCGCGTGCGCGGCGCGCAGGAACCGGAATGTCGGAAATACATGAGGATTCCGGGCGCCGCGCGCGCGTCCAGCGCCAAGCACAGCAGGTTTCCGGGCAACTTCACAGCGAGCGCACCAGCTTGCGCAGCGCCGGCAGGTTGCGCCGGCTGACTTCGAGCGTGGCGGTCACGCCGTCGACGTTCGCGAACAGGCGGCCGTCCACCGCGCGGGTGAGGCCGGCGAGCTTCG
>JBIODY010000243.1:0-3936 GCA_044445505.1 Lysobacterales bacterium | reverse complement strand
GATGAAGACCCTGGCGTGATGCGGCGCCTTCTCGCGCATCGTTGCAGCCGCTGTCGCGGCCGGCGGCGAAGTATCTTGGGCGGCCACGGCGAGCCCGCTGGCCAGCATGAGCAAACCTGCAAATACCGAAATCGAACGCATAGTCGTTGCTCCGTTCGCGATGGAATCCACATCATAGCTCCGCGGGCGCCGGCAACATGCTGAAAAAGTCCATCCTGGACTGTTACCGGCTCGCGCGATCGCGGCGCAGCTGCATCAGCTGCTTCGTGAATCAATCACTTGCATGATTGACTGGCGCGCGATGCGCCGATGCATCGCCCCGCCAAGCTGCCGACTGGTTGCAGCACACGCCGGCAGATTGCGAATCGCGCGGATGGCCGCATGTGTCGCAGGTCCGATCCGAGGTGCCCATGAGCGAACCCCGATCCAGCAGCGTGTTCTCGATCATCCGCCGCCTGTGGCCCGAGGTCTGGCGCTACCGCACCCGCGTCAGCATCGCGCTGCTGTTCCTGATCGTCGCCAAGCTCGCCAATATAGGCGTGCCGCTGGTCATGAAGGAACTGATAGACAACCTCGACCTGGCGCCGAAGCCGCTGCTGATCCCGCTGATGCTGCTGGTCGTGTATGGCGCGTTGCGCCTGTCGACCTCGCTGTTCCAGGAACTGCGCCAGGTCGTGTTCGCGCGCGTGCTGGCGCGCACCTCGCGGCGGATCACGCTGCGCGTGTTCGAACACCTGCACGCGCTGTCGTTGCGCTTCCATCTGGACCGGCGCACCGGCGGCGTCGCGCGCGACGTCGAGCGCGGCATGAGCGCGACCTCGGACCTGCTCGACTGGACGATCTACACGATCCTGCCGACCCTGCTCGAGGTCGCCCTGGTCTGCGGCATCCTGATCGCACGTTTCGACTGGAGTTTCACCACGATCACGCTGGCGACGCTGGCCGCGTACATCGCGTACACGTTCTCGATCACCGAATGGCGCATGCGCTACTACCGCGCCGCGAACGCCGCCGATACCGAAGCGAACGAGCGCGCGGTCGACTCGCTGCTGAACTACGAGACGGTCAAGTACTTCGGCAACGAGCGCCACGAATTCGGCCGTTACGACGCAAGCCTCGTGAAATACGAGGACTCGACCGTGAAGAGCCTGAAGACCCTGGCGGTGCTCAACATCGGTCAGGCCGGCATCGTCGCCGTGGGCCTGACCCTGCTGTTGTGGCGCGCCGCGGCGGGCGTGGTCGCCGGCACGATGACGCTCGGCGACTTCGTGCTGGTCAATGCGTTCCTGATCCAGCTGTCGATTCCGCTCAACTATCTCGGCATGGTGTATCGGGAGGTCAAGCAGGCGCTGATCAACATCGAGCGCATGTTCGTGCTGCTCGGCGAGCAGCGCGAGATCGAGGACGCGCCGGATGCGCCGGCGCTCGTGGTGCGCGGAGGCGACGTGCGCTTCGAGCAGGTCGATTTCGACTATGACCCGGCGCGACCGATCCTGCGCGGGATCGATTTCCGCATCCCGGCCGGACATACGCTCGCCGTCGTCGGCACGACCGGTGCCGGCAAGTCGACGCTGGCGCGACTGTTGTTCCGCTTCTACGACGTCAGCGGTGGGCGCATCACGATCGACAGCCAGGATATCCGCGGCGTCGCCCAGGCGTCCCTGCGCGCGGCGATCGGGATCGTCCCTCAGGACACCGTGCTGTTCAACGACACGATCTACTACAACATCTCCTACGGCCGGCCGGACGCGACGCGTGAGGAGGTCATCGCAGCGGCGAAGGCCGCGCACATCCACGCCTTCATCGAGTCGCTGCCGCAGGGTTACGAAACCGGCGTCGGCGAGCGCGGCCTGAAGCTTTCCGGCGGCGAGAAGCAGCGCGTCGCGATCGCCCGCACCCTGCTGAAAGGCCCGGCCATCATGGTGTTCGACGAGGCGACCAGCGCGCTCGACACGCGCACCGAGAAGATCATCCAGGGCGAGCTCGGCGAGATCGCGCGCGGTCGCACCACCCTGGTCATCGCGCATCGATTGTCGACGATCGTTCACGCGGACCAGATCCTGGTCCTCGAGCATGGCCGCATCATCGAACGCGGCACCCATGACGAACTTCTCGCCGAACAGGGCCGTTATGCGCAGCTGTGGGCCATGCAGCAGCGCGAACGTGCCAAAGCGGAGCAGGTCGCCGCCGAGGTCCAAGCCTGACACTGGCCGTCACTACGAAGTCTGCCTGCAGGACCGGGCATCCGCGGATCGGGTGCGTGGCAAGCTCCGTCGTGGCTTAGTTGCGTCGGGGATGATGCGGCCAAAGCAGCGCCACCTTTGTCGAGACAAGTACTTGCGTGCTTGCCACAGCCCCACATCCGTGCACCGGAGCGGATTTCGGACCGGATTGCCTGTCGCGGCCACCCTGCAGGCGCGGTTGTCCCCGTTTGCACACCCCCCCTGCACATCGCCGGCATGGTCCTTGCTAAAGGTCAGGCTGCAGGCCAGATCGTTCAAAAACGCTCGCCCACGGGGGACATACCTTGAATACGTCCAGAGTGCATACCGTCCATTTTGCCGGCGCGACCGCCGAGGTCACCGCACGCGTCAACGCGCTCCTCGACGAGCAGCGCAACCATCTCGACGCGCGTTGGCAGCCGGCCGACCACAAGAGCGCCGACCTGCTGCTGATCGATGCCGAGTCCGTCTACGGTCACATGGACTGGTTGAAAGCGCACGGCAGCGGCCGGCTGGTCGCGACCTGCGTCAGCACGCCGGAGGCATTCGAATCGGAATACTGCCTGCGCAAGCCGATCCTGGCACCCGCCTTGGTCACCTTGCTGAACCAGATTGGCGCGCGGCTGGACGCAAAGGCCGGTGCCACAGTCACCCCGATCCGCGCGCTAGCCGAAAAACCGGCGCCGGCAGTCACCGGGTCCGCGCCCGCATCCGCAGTCACCGTACCACCGCCGGCCACCCCGATCGCAGCTGCCGCGCCGAAGGCCGCGCCGCCGGTCCTGCACCTGCTTGACCTGCTCGACGAGAACCCGCGCATGGCAGGACGCCTGCGCCTGAAGGCGGACGGCATGCCCACGCTGTTTCTGGACCCGCGCGCTCGAACGTGGCATTCCGCGTCGACCCTGAAGGCGCAATCCGACTGGTGCGCCCGCGCGCTCGCCGAAGGCGACGTATGCATGATCGGCGATGGCGAGTTCACGCACGCGGTCGCGACGATGCCGGGGCAGCCCTATGCGCGTCTGCAGTGGCTTTCGCACCTGATCCTGGGCGACGGCAATCTGGATGCCCGTCTCGATGCGAATGCACGCTACAAGTTGTCGCGCTGGCCGCAGAGCGAACGCGAGTTCCCCAGGCACTTCCGCATCGCGACGATGATGCTGAAGTCGGCCGCACCGCTCGAGGAGATCGCCGATCTCAGCGGCGCCACCCTCGCCGAGGTCGCCAATTTCGTCAACGCGTACCATGCACTCGGCTATATCGATCACGAGCAGGCCGAGAAGGCGCCGGAAGACACGCGTCGCGGCGGACTGTTCGGCCGCGTGAGGAAGACTTCGGCGAGTTGATCAGGCCGAGTCGATCCAGCCCGGGAAGTCCGTCCCGGACCTTCCGGTCGCGTAACCAGGTTGACGCAGGCGCGTGCGGTCACTATCCTCTCGCGCCTCTCTCGGGGCCATAGCTCAGCTGGGAGAGCGCTACAATGGCATTGTAGAGGTCGCCGGTTCGATCCCGGCTGGCTCCACCAGTTCGGTTTCCTGTGTCCCCATCGTCTAGAGGCCTAGGACACCGCCCTTTCACGGCAGTAACAGGGGTTCGAATCCCCTTGGGGACGCCATCGAAAAGTGAAGGGCGCGCGGATCGAGTTCGGTCCGCTTGATCGATCGACGCGGTACAGTCCACGCGATCGCGACACGGGAACAGTGTCGGCAATGCAATG
>JBIODY010000242.1:0-3960 GCA_044445505.1 Lysobacterales bacterium | reverse complement strand
TCGACCGCGCTGACGGCCTTCTCCCACGGCAACGCGCGCTTGGGAACGCGCAGGGTCAGCAGGTTGCCCTGCGCCTTCAACAGCGCGACCGGTACCTCGACATCGCGGCGCGTCTCGTCGCGACCATTCCAGCCGAGCGATGCGAGCGCGTGCCCGTTGAGCGCGATCTCGACGACGTGATCGTCCGGCCTGGCGTCCTTGTACTTCGCGGGCGGCATCAGATCGGAGAGCCCGCGCAAGTCGAGCGTGAACTTCGCCGGCGTGCCGCGCGCATCGGCAGCGCGCGCATCGAGATCGGGCAGATCGAAGTGCGTCTGGAACGGCTGCGGATCGACCTGGGTCAGCTTCGCCCATTGCCAGACGTCGGGCTCCTCGTCCGGCTTCTGCTGGTTCTGGTCGAGGCGGATCATCAGGTTTTCCTGCTCGATATGCAGGCGGCGTTCGAGCGCCGCACGGCCGGCGCCGGCCGCCTCGGCATCGCGCAGGCGCTCGTGCGGACCCGGCGTCGCGCCGAGCAGATACACGTTGTTGACGCTGAACGGGTCGTACCAGCTTTCCGGTCCGTGCAGCGGCTCGCCGACCCACTCGATGCGGTCGCCGTCGGCGAAGCGCGCCGTCTTCGCGACCACCCGCATCGGCACTTCGTTGCCGTTCTGGGTCAAGGCCAGATCGGCTGCCGCGCAGTCGGCGAGGCCGGGTTGCGCCGCTACGATCGCGGCGTGATCGAGTGCATACACGCCGCCCTGCTGAAGTTCGATGTGCAGGTCGCCGCTGCAGGCGAATAGCGGCGACGAAAGCGCCGACAAGGCCAGCGCAAGGGCGCCGAAGAGATATTTCAGGGGCATGGCGGAGACTATCGCGGCGCGTGGCTCGCGCGGCACGGCGTGGAGGAAACTCCGCAGGCTACCGGTCCAGCCCGGTCGCCGCAACCGCGGGTGCACCGTAGAACCGCGCCAGCACGGACGCCACCGCGGGCGCGGCGCGGTGCAGCGTGGACGGGTCGGAGAAATGCAGTTCGCTGACCACCGCGAAATATTCGTCGACGTTCTCCACGGCGTATGGGTCGATCAATGTTTCACGACCGCGCTCGACGGCGCGCGCCAGCGCGTCATACGCCGGCTGCATCGCGGCCAGCCACTCGCGCCGCGCGAGGTGCGCGGGCAGGCGCGGCACGCCGTTCATCGCGCCGTCCAGCATGTCGAGTTTGTGCGCGATCTCGTGGACGACGACGTTGAAACCATCGAACGGATGAGCGAGATCGGTCGCGACATCGGCCCAGGAAAGAATCACCGGCCCGTGTTCCCAGGCTTCTCCGATCAGGTCGTCCTCGCCTTCGGTGACCACGCCGCTGGGCTCGTCGTGATGCGCGCGTTTGACGCGGAATTCGCCCGGATACACGATCACCTCGCGCCAGCCGGCGAGCCAGTCGAAGCCCAGATGCAACACCGGCAGGCAGGCCAGCGCAGCGATCGCGAGGCAGTGCTCGGCGGCAAGTTCGTGGCCGGCCGCGGCGCTGAAGGTCTTGCGGGCGAGGAAACGTTCGCTGAGCGCGCGCAGCCGGATGCGTTCGCCCGGCGACAGGCGCTCGAAAAGCGGCGAACGGCCGAGCAATGCGCGCCATGCGTCGTCGCCGATTCGCGCGTCCGCAACGAATGCGCGGCGCAATCGATCCAGCCAGGTCACCAAGTCATCGGTTTCACGAATGGGAACTGTATCGAGCGTCGTCGCACATTCGTGCGCTGCGCAGAAGGAACGCGCGTTCGAAAAATGGATCCGGGCTCATCGCAGATCCTGTGCTGGCCGGGCGCAGGCGCTGGATCCCGTGTCATCGCACATCCCTGTACTGCACGGGATGAACGCATCCCGCGTTCACTTTATCGCGCCGGGTACCAGCGACTGCCAGCGATAGCTCGGATGCTTCGGCGTCGCCGGGATCGCATCGATTGGCCGCGGGATCGCCTTCGGCGGCAGCGCGTCCGGTGCCGTGGCGGCGTCGCCATCCGAGCGCGGCTGGTGCGCGTCGTCGCCACCGCGCAACGCACGCGCGCCGACCCCGCCGCCGCCCGTGCTTTCGGGCAGCGCGGAGCGGGAGCTCGACAACGGGCCGGTGCGATCGGGTGCCTGGGCCGCGTCGAGCGCAAGCAGTCCGACGCCGCGCAACGGCGCGTTCTGCGCGAACGCCGCCGCGCTGGACAATGCGAACACGAGGACCGCGGGAATGAGGACGGAATTCTTCATGAGGGTTTTCCCGGCAATGCCGCCAAGGGAAGCTGCAATGCTCGCACGATCCATGTCTCGACTCCAGTCGTCACGCAGGTGCATGGTTTGTGCCACGGACCGATCCGCCTGGATCGACGGCCCAGGGCGGCCGTCACCGGCCTCGGCACGTCCACCGGACAGTCGCGGACACCGGCGGACACCCCCCGCCGGCGACCGGCTCCTGCGGGCGCCGCCATTGCGCGCGCACCACCTTGGACGCGCGAAGGTGCGCAAAGGTTGCATCAGCCCGCATTCGCCGCTTGCCAACACGGCTAGACTTGCTGCGATGAACCAGTCGACGCCTGCCCCTGCAGTCGCCTCCGCTACCCCGGCCCGACGCGCATCGGGCGCGCGCAGCGCGTTGTCGCCGATCGGCGTGTTGGCCGAACTGAGCGTCGGGCCGTGCTCCGGCAGCGAGCTCGCGGCGCGGCTCGGGGTTACCCGCGCGGCAGTGTGGAAACAGGTCGAGCGCCTGCGTGGTCTCGGTGTCGGCATCGCGGCCCAGGCCGGCGGCGGCTATCGACTCGAGGCGCCGCTCGAACTGCTCGACGCGACGCGTATCACCGCTGCGCTGGCGCCGGCGTTCCGCGCGCATCTGGGTGACCTCGCCGTGCATTGGCAGCTCGACTCGACCAGCAGCGAGCTGCTGCGCCGGGCCGTGACCGATCCGCGCGACCTGCTGGCCTGCCTCGCGGAGGTCCAGAGCGCCGGACGCGGCCGGCGCGGGCGGGCCTGGCGCATGCCGCTCGGCGGCGGCCTCGCACTGTCGCTGCTGAAGCGTTTCGACGGCGGCATGGCCGCATTGGCCGGCCTCAGTCTCGTCGCCGGCATCGCTGCGGTGCAGGCGCTGGCCGACTGCGGCATCGGCGAGGTCGCCCTGAAGTGGCCGAACGATCTGGTCGCACACGAGCGCAAACTCGGCGGCGTCCTGGTCGAGATCGGCGGCGAGGCGATGGGGCCGTGCCATGCAGTCATCGGCATCGGGCTGAACGTCCGCCTCGACGCGCGCGGCGGCGCGGCGATCGATCAGCCGTGGATCGATCTCGCCGTGCTCGCCGGCGACACGCCGCCGTCGCGCAACCTGCTTGCCGCGCGGCTGCTGGAGCGCCTGATCGAGGCGCTCGCGCGTTTCGCCGAGGCCGGCTTCGCGGCATTCGCGGACGACTTCGCGTGCATGGACGCACTCGCAGGGCGGCGCGTGCGCGTGCTGAGCGGCGCGCGCATCGAAGAGGGTATCGCGCGCGGCGTCGATGCGCGCGGCGCGTTGCGCGTCGAATGCGCCGATGGCGAACATGCGATCGACAGCGGCGAGGTCAGCATCCGGATGGCGCCATGAAGCTGCTGATCGACTTCGGCAACACGCGTCTCAAGTGGGCGACGCTCAGCCATGCGCAGTTGCGCATCGGCGGGGTGTTCGCACATGTCGACAAGCCGGCCATTGCGCAGTTGCGCATCGAGTGGGCCGAACTGGCACACGTCGATGCAGTGCTCGTCGCGAGCGTTGTCGCGTCCGCGCACGAGGGCGAACTTGCCGCATATGTGCGCGAGCGCTTCGGCGTGCGCACGGCTTTCCTGCGCAGCCCGGCCGCCGCGCTCGGCGTGCGCAACGCCTACGCCGAACCGGAACGGCTCGGCATCGATCGTTTCCTCGCCCTGGCCGCGCTGCATGCGCAGCAACCGCGCGCGCAGGTGCTGGCCAGT
>JBIODY010000241.1:0-3993 GCA_044445505.1 Lysobacterales bacterium | reverse complement strand
TATCACTTCGACCGCTTCCAGGCCGGCCCCTTCGTGCGCGTGGACGTGCTGATCAACGGCGACCGCGTGGATGCGCTGAGTCTTATCCTGCATCGTTCGAATGCGGATCGGCGCGGCCGCGAACTGGTCGAGAAGATGAAGGACCTGATCCCGCGCCAGCAGTTCGACGTCGCGATCCAGGCCGCGATCGGCGCGCAGGTCATCGCGCGCTCCAGCGTGAAGGCGCTGCGCAAGAACGTGCTGGCGAAATGCTACGGCGGTGATGTGAGCCGAAAACGCAAGCTGCTCGAAAAGCAGAAGGAAGGCAAGAAACGCATGAAGCAGGTGGGCAATGTGGAGATTCCGCAGGAAGCGTTTCTTGCGGTTCTGCAGATGGACAAATAGCCGGGAAGGGAGTCGAGAATCGGGAATCTTCGAGGCGGCGTTCGACGATTCCCGATTCCCTGTTCCCGACTCCCGCTCCGAAGGAGCAAAGATGGATTTCGATTTTGCATTGTTGCTGGTGGTGCTGACCGGCGTGGCCGGCGTGATCTGGCTGCTCGACCGCATCCTGCTCTCGGGCGTGCGCAAGCGCCGTGCCGAGGCGATCGAGGCGATGACTGCACTGTCGGTCGAGGAGCGTGCGGCGCGCTCGCGCACGATCCTGCAAGAGCCGGTCGCAGTCGAATACGCGCGCTCGTTCTTCCCGGTACTGCTGCTGATCCTGCTGTTCCGCTCGTTCATCGCGGAGCCCTTCAAGATTCCCTCCGGCTCGATGATGCCGACCCTGCTGGTCGGCGACTTCATCCTGGTCAACAAGTTCGCGTATGGCATGCGCCTGCCAGTGCTGAATACGAAGGTTCTCGCTTTCGGCGAGCCCAAGCGCGGCGACGTGTTCGTGTTCCGCTATCCGGAGAATCCCAAGGAGGACTACATCAAGCGCGTGATCGGCCTGCCTGGCGACGAGATCACGTATCGCAACAAGACCTTGTTCGTGAACGGCAAGGAAGTCGCCGAAACCGGCCTCGGCGCATACACGGGTCCGTCCGAGCCCGGCCATCGGATGGACGGGGCGCAGGTCAAGCAGGAGAATCTCGAGGGGGTGGAGCATCGCATCATGGAATTGCCACAGGCCTGGGTGGGCCACGAAGGAACCTGGAAGGTGCCGGATGGCCATTATTTCGCGATGGGCGACAACCGCGACAACAGCGCCGATAGCCGCTTCTGGGGTTTCGTGCCGGAGGCCAACCTGGTCGGCAGGGCATTCCTGATCTGGATGAATTTCGGCGACTTGAGCCGCATCGGTACGCTGATCAGATAGCGTAGGATTCCCGGGGCGTCCTGGTTGCACGACGAATCGACTCAACTGGCGAAGGGGAAAACGCATGAACATGCATCGCAAGGTCAAGGGGATCACGCTGATCGGCTTCGTGATCGTGCTCGGCGTGCTTGGTTTCTTCGCCTACCTGGCAATGCGCCTGATTCCGATGTATGTCGAGTATTTCGGTGTGGTCAAGGCGATGGAGCAGGAGCGTATCGAGCCGGGGGCGGCGCAGAAATCGCTGGACGAGCTGCGCCGGGGGCTGAGCTTCAAGTTCAATACGCAATACGTGGATGATTCCGACGTGCCGCCGGCGGCGATCACCCTCAAACGCGAGGGCGGCGCGGCGACCCTGCGTATCGCCTACGAGAAGCGCGTCCCGTTCCTGTACAACCTCGACATCGTCGGCAAGTTCGACAAGTCGATGAGCCTTACCAACGCTGGTGCCGAATAACACGATCCTCGGCCATGCATTTGCCGATCCGGAGCTCCTGGACCGGGCGCTCACGCATCGCAGCGCCGGCAGCGCGAACAACGAGCGCCTCGAGTTTCTCGGCGACGCCCTGGTCAACCTGTTCGTCGCCGAACTCGTCTATGAGCTGCATCCGCGCGCGGACGAAGGCGAGATGACGCGCCTGCGCGCCGCTTTGGTGAACGGTGCGGCGCTGGCCGATATCGCGAGGTCCTGGGAAATCGGCGACCGGCTGCACTTGGGACCCGGCGAGTTGAAGAGCGGCGGCTTTCGCCGCGACTCGATTCTCGCCGATGCGTTCGAAGCGGTGATCGCGGCGATCCATGCCGATGCCGGCTGGGTGGCGTGCCGCGACGTCGTGCGGCGTTTGTTCAGCGAACGCGTTGCCACCGGCGCACGCACGCCGAAGGACGCGAAAACACGCCTGCAGGAATTCCTCCAGGCGCGCAATCTTCCGCTGCCGGTCTATGAACTCGCCGGCGGCAGTGGCGAGGAACACGCGCGAACCTTCGATGTGGTATGCCGGGTTGCCGAGCCCGCGGCGTGCGCGAGCGGCAGCGGCCCGAATCGGCGCGCCGCCGAACAGGTCGCCGCCGAGCGCGTGCTGTCCGGATTGCAGGCGGGACCCGATGAGCATTGAAGCGGCGTCGCCCGCGCACCGCTTCGGCCGCATCGCGCTGATCGGCCGTCCCAATGTCGGCAAGTCGACGTTGTTGAACGCGTTGCTCGGCACCAAGCTCAGCATCGTCACGCCGAAGCCGCAGACGACGCGACACCGGATCCTCGGCATCGCGACGCGACCCGACGCGCAGATCGCATTCATCGACACACCGGGCCTGCATCAGGGCGGCAGGCGTGCATTGAATCGGCAACTCAACCGCATCGCGCGGCAGGTGCCCGATGAGGCGGACCTGCTCGTGCACGTCATCGACGGTGTGCGCTGGCGCGACGAGGACGAGGATGTATGGAAGCTCGTCGCCGCGCAGTCGGCGCCATGCCTGCTCGCAGTCAACAAGATCGACAAGCTGGCCGACAAGAAAGCCTTGCTGCCGTTTGCCGCGGAAATCACCCGCGCACATCCTTACGCAGCCGTGCACTTCCTCGCGGCACGCCGTGGCGACGGTGTGCCGGCATTGCTCGACGACTTGATCGAGCTGCTCCCGGAAGGTCCGGCAGCCTATGCGGAGGACGAATTCACGGATCGCAGCGAACGCTTCCTCGCTGCGGAGCTGATCCGCGAGCAGCTGATGCTGCAGCTCGCGGAGGAACTGCCGTATTCGACCGCCGTCGAAATCGAGCGCTTCGAGGATGCGCCGGACATCACCCGGATCGGCGCGGTGATCTGGGTGGAGCGGGAAGGTCAGAAGGCGATCGTCATCGGCGCCGGCGGAGGCCAGCTCAAGAAGATCGGCAGCAGCGCGCGGCGTGCGATGGAACGCATATTCGATCGTCGCGTCTTCCTCGAATTGTGGGTGCGCGTGCGCGAGTCGTGGAGCGACGACGCAGCCGCGCTGAAGCAGTTCGGGTATTCGGAGTGAGGGGAGCGGGAAACTAGCGGCGACGGGCCAGGAAGCAACGTGGCTATCCGCACCCTGATCCCCGGCCCCTCGAAACATGCGCGTCGACCAGCAGCCAGCATTCGTGCTCCACGCGCGCCCGTATCGGGAAACCTCGCTGCTGATCGAGGCGTTGACGCGCGACCACGGGCGCGTCGGTCTCGTCGCGCGCGGCGTGCGGCGCGAACGCAGCCGCCTGCCGCGCGGCCTGCTGCAGCCGCTGCAGCCGCTGCTGCTGAGCTGGGTTTCGCGCGGCGAACTCGGCACCCTGGCCGGGGCCGAGGCTGCGAGTTCGCCGCTCGGACTGCGCGGCGACGCGCTGCTTGCGGCGATGTACGTCAACGAGCTCGTGCTGCGTCTCGGCGATCGCAACGACGCGCATCCTGCCGCGTTTGCCGCCTACGCGCAGTGCCTGGCACGGCTGGCCGCCGATGCAGACTTAGCATGGATCCTGCGCCGTTTCGAACGCGACCTTCTCGCCGAACTCGGCTATGCGTTGGCCCTGACCCACGCGACCACCGGCATGGCGGTCGATGCCGGCGCGGAGTACAGCTACGATCCCGAATCCGGCGCGAGCGAATTCCGCGTCGGTTCGGCGTTTCCGCGCGTCAGCGGCGCTGCGCTGCTCGCGCTCGACCGCGACGAACGGCCCGACGCCGAACAGC
>JBIODY010000240.1:0-3995 GCA_044445505.1 Lysobacterales bacterium | reverse complement strand
CGTGTTCTACCAGCGCCATCCGGTGGTCGGCCCGTGTCGCGGTATCTATCACGCATTCCGTTCGGAGGAAGCGGCGAATCGATGCTTCAAGGCCGCGGTGGACAATGCGTCGATTTTCGACCTGAACTCGCAACACGCCCGTCGCGCCGTTTTTCATCAATCGAAGCAATCCACAGGCAGTGTCGTCGCGGCAAATTCACGCATGGCACGTGTATGGCGCGCGCTGTTCGGGCACGGCTCGCACTAGCCCACACTAGCCGACAGTGGTTGGGCCAGTCGGAGGTACATCGCGAACGAACCCAGCTTCCTTCTCCAGCGGCACCATGAAGTAGTCCCAATACACCGAATCGCAGGCGAGCGCCCATTCCTCGCGGCCAAGCCGGTTGGCGAAGATGTCGTACATCGCGAAGCCGTGTTGTTCGGCGAAGTCGAACAGCGTGAACGTGTCATGGCCATACGCGCCGTAGGCCGGACGGCCGTATTCGACCGACACGATCGGGCGGTAGCGTTCGAGCACCGCGGTCGCGCCGCGCAACACGTTCATCTCGGCACCCTCGACGTCGATCTTGACGAAGCGCAGTCCTGCCAGCACGCCCGCATAGTGATCGAGTTTCTCGGCCCGGACTTCGATGCGAACTGGGGTGACGGCCTCGGGCCGGTTGTAGACGCGTTCGCGCAGGCCGCTCTCCTCGGGAGCGCCTTGCGCGTGCACGAACTCGACGTGGCCTGTCGTGTCGGTGAGCGCGACATTCTCGAGGACCACGTTGTCGCCGCGGAAATTCCGCTGCAGGATCGCATAGGCGAATGGCAGCGGTTCGAAGCCGAACACGCGACCTCCGCGTCCGACGCACTCGATGAACTTCGCCAAATGCCGGCCGGTATGCGCGCCGATGTCGACGACGGTATCGCCGCAGCGGATCAACTTCGTGTAGTGGCGCTCGAGCAGCGCCTCGTAGTCGATGCCGCCGCTGCCCTGCACCGCTTCCTGGATCGCGGCGAGCGTGACCTCGAAATGCGTTGGGGCGACATCGCCGAGCGCCGGCTCGGGGGACGACGCGGGGGGTTCAAGCAGGGTGCTGATCGCAACCGCCAGCGGTGCCAGGGTACGTTCCCAGGTGACTTCGGCGCGGATTTGCGTGTAGTTCGCACGCAGCGTCGGCGCTGCCCGGTCGAGTATTCCGCGCAGCACACGACGGAACGCATCGGATGTATCCGCCAGCGTGATCGTGGGCCAGCGAACGGTATCGCCATAGCCGCGCAGCGCGTGCGGTGTCGCCAGCACCGGGCGTCCGCTGTAGATCGCTTCGGCGGTCTTCAGGTTGGAACCGCCGCCGGTGGTGATCGGCAGCAGGATCGCCGCCGCGCCGCCGAGCAGCGCGTCGAGATCGGCGCGCTCGATCTCGCCGAGTACGGCGAGGCGTGGTTCGTTGATGCCGGGCCACGCCCGATAGATCTTGTGGCTGCGCAGAAGATGGCCGACGCCTCCGGCGACGACGATCGTCTCGTCCGGGCGCAGGAACGCGAGTGACGGTGCGAGCATGTCCCAGAAACCGTCCGCATTCGGCGGATGCGCGCTGCCGACAAACAGCGCAAAGCGATCGAGGCCGAGCCGGCGCTTCATCGCGGCGACGCGCGCGTCATCGATGGTGAACGGGGCAATCGCATTGTGCGCGGTCACGTACACGCGCCGCGACGCCTCGCCATCGCCAGCCATCGCGCGCAGTTCGGCGAGTTCCTCGTCCGTGCACGCGATGACCAGATCGGCGGCATGCACGACCTCGCGTTCCAGCGCCAGGACCTTCTCGACTTCGCGCGCGTAGGCGCCCGCCCTGCTCGCGTCCGCGAATCGTTCGTCACGCTTGAGCTTCCACTCTATGTTCTGCGACGAGTAGATCAAGCGCGGCCGGGCCTGCTCGGTGAAGCTGCGCTCGGCGAACCAGCGCCTGACCGCTGGATACAACCAGGGTTGTTCGAGCTGGATCGCGTCCGGCTGCAGCCGATCCAGCAGCGCGCGGAAGCGCTGCCACACTTGCGCATCGGTGACGAGAAAGCGGCCGCGCTGCAGATCGGTCAGGCGCGGGAACAAGGGATCGAAAAACGGGCTGTCCGCGCGCAACACGATGTCATTGCGTTCATGATCGGCGGCAGGGTAGTCGGTGCCGTGGAGCACCGCGATCGTGTCGACGTCGATGCCGAGGTTGCGGTAGCACGCGCGGATCGCTGCGCAACGCAACTGGCCGCCATGCCGCGGTGTCTTCAGTGGATAGGTCGTCAATTGCACGAGCCGCGTCACCGGATTTCCCTCGCGACGGCCAGCAGTTCCGCGGCGAAATCGCGCCAATGCCGCGGCACATAGCTCGCGCGGATGCGCGCCTCGGCTGCCGCGCGCGCGCCGGCATCATCGAGATAGTTCGTGATCGTCTCGAACCAGCGTGGCCAATCGAGCGGAGGGATCGCCGGGCACAGGCCTTGCGTTGCCTCGCGCAACGCCGGCGCATCGGAGGTGATCGCGAGCTTGCCGTAGGCCAGGCTCTCGGTCGCGGCGAGCCCCCAGCCTTCATAGAACGAAGGGAACACCGTGAACGCGCAGCCGCGATACAGGTGCGCGAGCAGTGCATCGGAGACGTGGTGCAGCAGCAGGATGCGACCGGCTTCCCAGACTTCGCTGGCCTGCATCTCGGCCCACAGGTCGCCGACGCCCCAGCCGAACATGCCGACGATCACCAGCAGCGGACAGGCCTCGCCGCGCTGACGGTGCAGCTCTTTCCAGATCTGCAGCAGCAGGCGATGGTTCTTGCGTGTCTCGAAGGTGCTGACATAGAGCACATAGTCGCCGCCCTGCAGGCGTTCGAGCACGTCGCGTTCGTCGGCGGCGAGTTCGTCGAGGCGCGGCGTCGCGTGCACGTCCGGTGTCGCCAGGTGCACGGTGCGGATCGGCGGCACGCGCAACACGCCGACGCGCGCGTAGAACGCGCCGAGGTCGGCGCGCGAGGTATCCGAGATCGCGAACACGAGATCCGCCGTGTGCGCGATGCAGGTGAAGTATTCGGCGAACGGCTGTTTCGCGCTGCCCGCGTATTCGGGAAAGTCGATCGGGATCGTGTCGTAGCACGCTTCGATCACGCGCACGCCGGTGCGTCGCTTGAGCCGATACCCGTGGATCGCGCCGTGGTGCCACTGCAAGCCGATCGAGAAGAACAGATCTTCGGCGGTGGGTGCGATCGGTGCATCCGTGGTGCCCCCCGCGTTTGCCGGCTGACTCGTCAGCACCGGCGCGGCTGGCGTACTCACGCTCAACGCGCGCCGTGCCGCGCGATGGCGCACGTAGGCGCCGTGATGGTCGACCAGCACGCGGCCGAGATCGCGCAGCAACGGATACGCCGCGGCCGGCACGAGCTTCGGTCCCCGTGCGGCGAGCCAGTTGAAGATGCGCTGCATGCGACCGTGCACCGGCGTGGGCGCCGCCACCGGCCGCGCACTCAGTGCCGCGACCGGTTCGGCACGGCACCAGGCATCGTCGAGGACCGCACGCACCCGCGACGCGGCGACCGCGCGGTACTCGCCGGCCGCATCGATCTCGCAAAACACGGTGCCGGCTTCGTGGGCGAGGCAATGCGCGGCGAACTCGCGCTCCACGCGCACGATGCCGACCGGCGGCCGGCGCCAGCGGATGCTGGTGGTGATGTCGATATACAGGCGCGGCATGCCGGATCCCGTCAGGCTCGGCTCCATCATGCCTCCACGCGCGCGGCGCCGGCGATCACACGTTCGACGTAGTCGACGAGACGCTCGCGGATGCGCTCCTCGCGGTAGTTCGCGAGCACGTAGTCGCGCCCGGCGCCGCCGATGCGCTGGCGCTCATCGACGCTGAGCGTGGACAACCGTTCCATTTTCCCGACCATGTCGTCCGACGATGCGTAATGGAAGCCGCCGCCGGAACGCTCGATATGGTCGCGCATCACCTCGCAGCGGCCGTTGACCAGCACCGGCGTCCG
>JBIODY010000239.1:0-4033 GCA_044445505.1 Lysobacterales bacterium | reverse complement strand
TTCGCGGATCGAAGCTACGAAAGCGATGGCTCGTTGACACCGCGGCGCGAGAGCGGCGCGGT
The DNA here is from genome assembly GCA_044445505.1 of Lysobacterales bacterium. Classification (GTDB taxonomy): domain Bacteria; phylum Pseudomonadota; class Gammaproteobacteria; order Xanthomonadales; family Rhodanobacteraceae; genus Dokdonella_A. The sequence goes on along the minus strand of JBIODY010000239.1, from coordinate 3,971 downwards.
CATCGGCGACATCGACCTGGCGATCGCGCAGGCGCTCGACCTTGCACGCGGCGCCGGTGTCGCGACGCGCCAGGGCGGCAGGCTCAGCCTGTGCGCCGACACGCTTTGCGTGCACGGCGATCGTCCCGATGCCGGTGCCTTCGCGCGGCGCCTGCGCGAAGCGTTGAATATGGCCGGCATCGCGGTCGCTGCAGTCGAGCCACGCGCGTGAACTACTGGCCGCTGCTCGGCGTCGCCGTCGTCGTCGCCGGCTTCGCGCTGCGCCGCAACCCTGCGCTGGTCGTGGTGGTTGCCGGCGTGGTCAGCGGGCTCGGCGCCGGCATGCATCCCGGCGACCTGCTCGCGCTGCTCGGCACCTCGTTCGTCAACAACCGTGCGCTGCTGCTGCTGGTGTTGACCTTGCCGGTGATCGGGGCACTCGAGCGCCATGGCCTGCGGGAGCGTGCGCGCGACTGGATCACGGGTTTCCGCGGCCTGACCCTGACGCGATTCCTTGCCAGTTACCTGGGTCTGCGCCAGATCCTGTCGATGCTCGGTCTCACCAATGTCGCCGGACACGCGCAGACCGTGCGTCCGCTGGTCGCGCCGATGGCCGAGGCCGCCGCGGAACGCCGCGTCGGAGTACTCGATGCCGCGGAACGCGATCGCGTGCGCGCACTGGCGGCGGCGACCGACAATATCGGCCTGTTCTTCGGCGAGGACGTATTCATCGCGCTCGGCGCGGTGCTGCTGATCCAGGGCTTCTACGCGCAAAACGGCATCCATCTCGACCCGATCGCGATCGCGCTATGGGCGCTGCCGACCGCGATCGCCGCATTCGTGATCCACAGCTTGCGCGTGCTCTGGTTTCAGCACCGCCTCGAGCGGCGTCTGCGCGAGACGCGCCGCGGCGAAACGGAACCCATCGATGCTGAAACTTGAAACCATCTACTGGCTGCTCGGCGCGTTCCTGGTGGTGGCAGCAGCACTGAACCTGCGCGAGCGCCGCTTCGCGATGGCGTGTTTCTGGGCGATCCTCGCCTGCCCGTTCCTCGGCGGCGACGCGATACTCGCCGCGACCGGCGCGGGCACACGCTGGCCTGCACAGGCGATGGGCGTCGGCGTGCTCGCGCTCGGGGTGATGGCCGCTCGCGGCGGTTTGCTCGCACCCAGCGACGATGCCGACGCGGCTGCGGCGCGGCGCGCAGCGGCACTGCGCCTCGGCAACCGCCTGTTCGGACCGGCGCTGGCGATTCCGCTGGTCACGCTGCTGCTGGTGCTCGGCGGCAAGTACCTCGCCTGGCATGCGAAACCGCTGATCGAAACATCGCAATCGACCCTGATTGCGCTCGGGCTGGCCTGCGTGGTCGCGTTCGCCGCCGCATTGAAAGTGACCCGCGCATCGCCGCTACAGGGATTGAGCGAAGGCCGCCGCCTGCTCGACTCGCTCGGCTGGGCGGTGCTGCTGCCGATGCTGCTGGCGACGCTCGGCAGCGTGTTCGCGGCGACCGGCGTTGGCGATGCGATCGCAGCCACCGTGGGCGCGCTGATTCCGACCGACAACCGGCTCGCCTGCCTCGCCGCATTCGCGCTCGGGATGGTCCTGTTCACGGTGATCATGGGCAACGCATTCGCCGCGTTCCCGGTGCTGATGGCCGGCATCGGCCTGCCCTTGCTGGTGTTGCGCCACGGCGCGCATCCGGCCGTGCTCGGCTCGCTCGGCATGCTGACCGGCTACTGCGGCACCCTGCTCACCCCGATGGCCGCGAACTTCAACATCGTGCCGGCGGTCCTGCTCGAACTACCAGACCAGTATGGCGTGATCCGCGCCCAACTGCCGACCGCGCTCGCGCTGCTGGCGGTCAATTTCCTGCTGCTGTGGCTGCTGGTGTTTCGATGAAGAAAAGCGCAACCATCCTATTGACCGGTTTCGAACCGTTCGGCGGCGAGCGCGTGAACCCGTCTCAGGAAATCGTGCGCGCGCTCGATGGCGGGACCATCGCCGGGCATCGCGTCGTCGGCGCGATCCTGCCGGTCGCGTTCGCGGCGACCTTGCCGATGCTCGAGGACCTGCTCGCACGACATCGCCCGCACCTCGCGCTCGCGCTGGGCCAAGCCGGCGGACGCAGCGAACTCTCGCTGGAACGCGTCGCGATCAACCTGATCGACGCGCGCATCGCCGACAACCAGGGATCACAACCGATCGATGAAGCGGTGGTCGCCGATGCGCCCGGTGCGTATTTCTCGAGCCTGCCGTTGAAGGCGATCGAAGCGCACCTGCGCGCGCTCGGCATCCCCGTCGCGCCGTCATTGAGCGCGGGCAGTTTCGTCTGCAATCACGCGTTCTTCGCGCTCGCGCACCTGATCGCAACGCGGCATCCGCACGCGCGCGGCGGCTTCATGCATGTGCCGTGGCTGCCGGAACAGGCTGCGCATCATCCGGGGCAACCCAGCATGGCGCTGGATACCATGATCGCGGGCGTGCGCGCGGCACTCGAATGTGCACTGGCGACTCCGCACGACCTTGACGTCGCCGGCGGTGCTACGCACTGAGGATCAGCTGATCAGATTGCAAAACCGTGCATCTGATGCGACGGCTCATTCATGTGCCGGAGCGTTCTTGCAAACGGCTCAGCAGCCTTTGCCGGCCGCGTCTTCCCTGGTGATCTCAAGGATCAGGATACCGGTCGCCGCATAGGGCAGCCTCACCTTGACCGCATCGGTGGTGTAGTAAAAGCCGCCGGGAGTCGGCGCCTTCACCGCATCACGGACATCCGATGCATAAGACTTGCCGATCGCGTCCGCCGCGGTCGCAATCGCGAACCGCTGCACGTTGTCGAGCGTGACGCAGCCCAGCAGTCGCGTACGCCGGAACGGCCGGATGTCGATATGCAGCGGCGACACCTCGACCGGATCGCGTGCATTGTCGCCGTCGCCCAGCACATACAGCAGCGGCTTGAACGCTTCGCGTCCGCGACCCTCATCGCGGTGCCGGGTGACCACCTGCACGCGTACCGCCGCATGCTCGAGCGGTTGCGCGAGTTCGATCAAACGGTAATGGCTCCTGCCCTTGGCGAAATCCCGCATGGGTGCGCCGGCGTCGATCGCCACGCGCTGGGGATGTCCGGGCTGCATCGCGACCGGGCCCGAGGCGGGCGCGTCGATCACCGCCGGCTGCGCATGCCCGGCGCCGAACAGACGATCCTTCCAGTGCGAGTAGGTCTCGCCGATCAGCGTGAGCGGGTTCGCCTTTGCGGGCAGCGCGCACAGCGCGATCGCGAACACGATGGCAAACCGGGAACAGCAGCGTGAAAGGCGTAGTGAGATCAACACATCGGATGCGGAGTTTGGATCGGATGAAGAGACGGCGCGACATCCGGCACGCGCTCGCGGGGTGCCGGAGACGAATGCCCGCGTCGCGACACGCGGCGCTGCGGCGGCTTCAGTGCGCCGGGGTCGCCGGGTCCGTTGCGGGAGGAGGAGCGGCGGCGGTCTGCGGCTTGCCGTCGATCGGCGGCGGCGGCGGCGTGGGTGCGGCGGCGGGCAGGTCGATCGGCTTGAGATCGCCACCATCCTGCTCGAATGCCTTGAGCTGCAGGGTGCGTGCGATCGAACCGATCACGTGACGCTGCTCGTCGTCGCCGCCGCGCTTGAGCACGAGACCGGTCAGGCGCTCGCGATCGCGCAGGTCGCCGATGTAGCCATAGAGTTCGGCCTTGCCCATCGTCGCGCCGTCGATCGAATACTTGTCGCCTTTCACGGGCTGGATCATCGCGTTGCCATCGCGCACGTCCGAGCGCGCCTGCGCGACGCCCAGCGTGACGAGCCCGAGCGCGAGCACGGCGCCTTGCATGAACTTGTTCATTTCCTGCCCTCCTCGGGCTTGGCCGGTTGTTCCGGTTTCGAGTCCTTCAGCTCCGCGCGCAGTTCGGAGACGCTGCCGTCCTTCTCCTGCACGTAGGCCTTGAACTTCATCTGGTAGGCGAGCCGCG
>JBIODY010000238.1:0-4042 GCA_044445505.1 Lysobacterales bacterium | reverse complement strand
GAACGGCGGAGGGATTCGGGTGACGGCCTTTCCGCTGCACAGCGGGAAGGGACAGCGAGGGACTCGGGTTTGCATTCCTTCCCCTGCGCAGCGGGGGAAGGTGGCGGCAGCCGGATGGGGGCGTCGAAGGCGCACTCCCCGAGATCACGAAGAACCAGCCGGAAACGACGCATGGACAACCAGATGCTGCTCACCTACATCGCCAAGGCAAGCTACCTGCTCGCCGCGGCGCTGTTCATCCTCGGCATCAAGCGCATGTCCTCGCCGGTCACCGCGCGCAAAGGCATCGTGCAGGCCGGCATCGGCATGGTCATCGCGACGCTGGCGACGTTCGCGATCACGCGCGGCCACAACCTCGGCTGGATCGTCTCCGGCATCGCGATCGGCGTGATCCCGACCTGGCTGTGGGGCAAGCGTGTGGCGATGACCGACATGCCGCAGATGGTCGCTCTGTTCAACGGCATGGGCGGCGGTTCGGCGGCGGCGATCGGCGCCGCCGAGTTGCTGAAGTTCACACGGCCCGACGCGCCGTTGCCGCCGCTGGCTACGCTCGCGCTGGCGGTGATCGGCGCACTGATCGGCTCGATCTCGATGACCGGTTCGATCATCGCCTGGGCCAAGCTCGACGGCCGCATGGACCGGCGCTTCACGTTCGACGGCCAGAAGCTGGTCAATTTCGCGGTGTTCGCGGCGGCAGTCCTCGCGGGCCTCGCGCTGGTGTTGTGGAAACTCGACGCGAGCCTGATCGTGGTGTTCTTCCTGCTTGCGCTGAGCTTCGGCGTGCTGATGACGCTGCCGATCGGCGGCGCCGACATGCCGGTGGTGATCTCGCTGTACAACGCGTTCACCGGCCTCGCGGTCGCGTTCGAAGGCTATGCGATGGGCATCGAGGCGCTGATCGTCGCCGGCATGGTGGTCGGCGCGGCCGGTACCTTCCTGACCCAGCTGATGGCGAAGGCGATGAACCGGCCGATCAGCGGCGTGCTGTTCTCGAACTTCGGCGGCGGCGGCTCGGGAGAAGCGATCACGGGTGCGCAGAAACCCATCGAAGCCAGCGACGCGGCCTCGCTGCTGTACATGGCCGAGAAGGTGATCATCGTGCCGGGCTACGGCATGGCGGTCGCGCAGGCCCAGCACAAGATCTGGGAACTCGCGCAGGCGCTGATCAAGGCCGGCAAGGACGTGAAGTTCGCGATCCATCCGGTGGCCGGGCGCATGCCGGGCCACATGAACGTGCTGCTCGCCGAGGCCGGCGTGCCGTACGACCTGATCGCCGACATGGAAGACATCAACCCGGAGTTCAAGACCTGCGACGTCGCGATCGTGATCGGCGCCAACGACGTGGTGAACCCGGCCGCGAAGACCGACAAGTCCTCGCCGATCTACGGCATGCCGATCCTCGATGTGGTCGATGCGCGCCAGTGCATCGTGATCAAGCGCGGCAAGGGCACCGGCTTCGCCGGCATCGAGAATGCGCTGTTCTACCAGGACAACACGCGCATGCTCTACGCCGACGGCAAGGAAGCGGCGAACAGCCTGATCGTGGAGCTCAAGGCGATCGAGGGCAGCGGGCACTGAGCTCCCCAGCCTCTGTTAAGGATCGCGGCCGCATCATTGCAGGCTAGCTCCGCTCCCCGCATCGCTGCGAGTGCGTGCGGGCGGCATGTCTCCCGCATCAATGCGAACAAAGGCGCAAACATGACGGCAGCTTCATCCGATGCATTCGTTTTCTTCGGCGCGACCGGGGACCTCGCCTACAAGAAGATCTTTCCGGCCTTGCAGGAGATGGCGCGCGGCGGCGAGCTGGAGATGCCGGTGATCGGTGTCAGCCGTGGCGGCTGGACGCTCGACAAGCTGCGCGCGCGTGCACGCGACAGCCTCGAACACAACGGTGGTGTCGACGAGGCCGCGTTCGCGAAGTTGTCGGCGCGCATGCAATACGTCGACGGCGATTACGCGGATGCCGCGACGTTCCAGCGCCTGAAGCAGGCCCTCGGCGATGCGCGGCGGCCGCTGCACTATCTCGCGATTCCGCCCAGCGTGTTCGCGACCGTCGTGCAGGGCCTGGCCAAGGCCGGTTGCGCAGACGATGCGCGGGTCGTCGTCGAAAAGCCGTTCGGCCGCGATCTCGCCTCCGCACAGGCGCTGAACCGCATATTGCACGAGGTATTCGACGAGTCGGCGATCTTCCGCATCGATCACTACCTCGGCAAGGAAGTGGTGCAGAACCTGCTGTATTTCCGCTTCGCGAACGCATTCCTGGAGCCGATCTGGAACCGCGACTACGTCGACAACGTGCAGATCACGATGGCGGAAAGTTTCGACGTGCAGGGGCGTGGTGCGTTCTATGACGAGGCCGGCGCGCTGCGCGACGTGGTGCAGAACCACCTGCTGCAAGTGACCGCCTTGCTCGCGATGGACGCGCCGGTGGGCCAGGATCCCGAATCGATGCGCGCCGAGAAACTGCGTCTGTTCCGGGCGATGCGTCCGCTGGATCCGAAGGACGTCGTGCGCGGGCAATACCGCGGTTATCGCGATGTGCAAGGAGTCAAGCCCGACTCCAATATCGAAACGTTCGCCGCGCTGCGCCTGCATATCGACACCTGGCGCTGGTCCGGCGTGCCGTTCTATATCCGCGCCGGCAAGTGTCTGCCGATCACCTCGACCGAAGTCATGGTTGATCTGAAGCCGCCGCCGCTCGCGATCTTCGACAAGGTGCGCCCGAGCCAGTCGAACTATTTCCGCTTCCGCCTGAGCCCGGAAGAAGTCATCGCGACGGGTGCGCGGGTAAAACGCCCAGGCGAGGAGATGCGCGGCTCGAATGTCGAACTCGTTGCGCGCCATTCGCCTGCGCGCGAGAAGTCGCCGTACCGGCGCCTGCTCGGCGATGCGCTGCGCGGAGACGCGGCGCTGTTCACGCGCGACGACTGTGTCGAGGCCGCGTGGCGGGTCGTCGATCCGGTACTCGACGGCGGCGTCTCGCGCGCTCCTGCGATTCCCTATGACAAGGGCAGCTGGGGTCCGGCCGAATCCGCGCGCATCGCCGGCGACGACGGCTGGCACGATCCGCGCGCGGAGACGTCTGCGCTATGCTGAGCCGGGACGACAGCGTTTTCCTGCTGGATGTCGACAACACCCTGCTCGACAACGACCGCTTCGGCGCCGATCTCGGCGCGAAGCTCGAACAGGCCTTCGGCAGCGCAGGGCGCGATCGCTACTGGTCGATCTACGCCGCGCTGCGCGACGAGCTTGGCTATGCCGATTACCTCGGCGCGCTGCAGAAATTTCGCGATGGCGTCGAAGACGAGCCGGCACTGCTGCAGATGTCGGCGTTCCTGCTCGACTATCCGTTCGCGGAGCGTTTCTATCCGCATGCGCTCGAAGCGATCGCACATCTGCGCACGCTCGGCCGGGTTGCGGTTTTTTCCGATGGCGACATCGTGTTCCAGCCGCGCAAGATCCAGCGCTCCGGGATCTGGGACGCGGTCGACGGCGAGGTCATGATCAGCGTGCACAAGCAGCGCGCGCTGCCGGCGATGCGACAGCGCTTCCCGGCGCGGCATTACCTGATGATCGATGACAAGCCGCAACTGCTGGCCGCGATGAAGAGCGCGCTTGGCGAACGTCTCGGCAGCGTGTTCGTGCGCCAGGGTCACTACGCGCGCGAAGCGGACGGCGTCGCGATCGATCCGCCGCCTGATTTCAGCATGGATGCGATCGGCGATCTGCTCGGGTCGCGCTTCAGCGATTTTCTGCATGCCAGCGCACCGGTCGCCGAAGCGGTGCAACGGGAAGCGGTCTGAAGAACCGCTTCGGCGCAGGGCCGCACCACCACATCGAACGCGCGAGCGCCTGAGGCGACAACGTGGTACGGGCGGCGCGGTCATTTGCTTGCGAACCCCGGCAGGATGCCCGGTTCTGCAAAATAACCAAGGAGACTGTATGAAACCGACCCGCCAGCTGCACGACCTCGGTCAGAGCCTGTGGCTCGACAACATCACGCGCCAGATCCTCGACAATGGCGTGCTCGGCCGCTACATCG
>JBIODY010000237.1:0-4043 GCA_044445505.1 Lysobacterales bacterium | reverse complement strand
GCAATCGTCGCTTCCTTGACGTTGGCGAGGCCTTGGAACGCAATCATGATGCCCCACACGGTGCCGAACAGGCCGATGTACGGGCTGATCGAGCCGACGTTGGCGAGGAATTCGAGATTCTGTTCGGCACCGTGTGGGGCATCATGATCGCGTTCCAGGGCCTCGCCAACGTCAAGGAGGCGACCATCGCGATGGTCGCGCCGGGCATCTCCGAAGCCCTGATCGCGACCGCAATGGGCCTGTTCGCGGCGATCCCGGCGGTGTGGGCCTATAACCGCTATGCGACCAAGCTCGAGCGCATCAGCCTGCGCTACGACACCTTCGTCGAGGAGTTTTCCTCGATCCTCGCGCGCCAGGCGCATCTGGACGACGCGCCGTAACCCCGCGTCTCATCGGATCGCGTTGGAGCACGTTCATGCAGAATCTGAGAACCCGCAAGCGCCGCAAGTTGAACGCGGAGATCAACGTCGTGCCGTACATCGACGTGATGCTCGTGCTGCTGATCATCTTCATGGTCACCGCGCCGCTGCTCAATCTCGGCGTCGACATCCAGCTGCCACAGTCGGCCGCGAAGTCGGTCCAGAACGACAAGGAGCCGGTCGTGGTCAGCGTCGACCAGGACGGCAGATATTTCCTGACCCTGGGCGCGGCGAAGCGCGATCCGATCGAGGCCGATGCGCTGGTCAACAAAGTTTCAGCTTTCGTCCGGGAGAATCCGCAGGTGCCCGTCCTGGTCGCCGGCGACCAGCGTGCGGATTACGGAAAGATCTACCAGGCGATGGTGCTGTTGCAGTCGGCTGGCGTGCCGAAGGTCGGTTTGATGAGCCAGCCGGTGCAGGCGAACGGAGCGCGCTGACCGGATGGAACGCGCGAACCGGATCGAAGGTTTCGGCGACAAGCTGCGCGCGTTCGCGCTCGCGGTGGGCTTGCATGTGCTGTGCATCCTGGCGCTGCTGGTCGGGCTGTGGTGGACCCACGAGACACGCCCGGTGAGCATGCCGGGCCCGGTCATCGAGGCGACCCTGGTCGGGCCGACCGCCGCACCGAAAGCGCGTTCCGGCGCGGCAAGACCGACGCCGGCGAAACCGGTCCAGAGACCCGAGCCGCCCAAACCCGAACCCCCGAAACCGGAGCCCAAACCCGAACCCCAGCCGGAACCGCCGAAGCCGGTCAAGGAAACGCCGACCGAGGTGCAGCGCCAGGATCAGATCGATCGCGAGAAGGTCGCGGCGCTGGCCCAGCAGAAGGCCGAACAGGAAAAGCAGGAACAGGAACAGAAGGTGCGCCAGAAGCAGGTGCTGCTCGACGAGGAAAAACAACGCAATCTCAAGGAGGACCAGCAGAAGCAACTCGCCGACATCCGCAAGCAGCGCGAGGCGGCCGACAAGAAGCTGAAGCTGGAGCAGGATCGCCTGGCGCAACTGGAGGATCGCAACCAGCGCAAGGCCGAGGCGCAGGCGCAGCCGGAAACCGAGCATGAGGCTCCCGAGGCGCAGACCGGTGCCGGTGGCCAGGACAACGATCTGGCGGCGCGCTATGCGGCAGCGATCCAGGCCGCGGTCACGCAGAACTGGAACCGGCCGGACAGCGCGCAGGCCGGCCTGCATTGCACCTTCAGCATCGCGCAGATTCCGGGCGGCGATGTGATCAGTGCGACGGTCGGTTCGCCCTGCAATGCGGATCCGGTCACGCGCAATTCGATCGAGCAGGCGGTGATGAAGGCGGCGCCGCTGCCGTATCAGGGCTACGAAAAGGTTTTCCAACGCAACATTAAGTTCAACTTCAAATACGACGGATGAAGCCGATGACGCTGGTGATGATGTTGATTTGCACAACCGGGCATCCTGCCGCGGTTTGCCACAAACGGTCGCGGCAAAGCCGCGCCACGTTTGTCGCGACAAGCGCGTGCGCGCTTGCACGTCCCTGTGCCGATCGGTTTTTCAAGCCGCTCATGAGACGCGTGGGCATATTGCTGGCGGGATTGCTGGTTGGCAACGCGGCGTTCGCGCAGGGCCTCGATATCGATATCGTCAACGGCACCGCGAGCGCGTTGCCGATCGCGGTCGTGCCGTTCGGCTTCGAGGGTGCCAGCGTGCCGCCGGAGATGAATCCGGGCGAGATCGTGCGCGCGGATCTCGCACGCTCGGGTCAGTTCCGCGCGCTGCCGAAGGCCGACGTCGTCGAATTCCCGACTCGCCAGGACGAGGTCAAGTTCGCGACCTGGCGCCTGTTGAAACAGGACTACCTGGTGGTCGGGCGCATGGCCGATGTCGGTGGCGGCGCGCTGCGCGTCGACTACGAACTGTTCGACGTCGCCAGGCAGCAGCGCATCGCCGATGGCGCGATCAGCGGTCAGCGCAGCGGCCTGCGCGATGTCGCGCACCAGATCGCCGACATCGTCTACGAGAAGATCCTCGGCGTGCGCGGCGCATTCTGGACGCGCATTGCCTACATCACCGCGACCGGTTCCGCGCCGAACTACCAGTACGCGTTGATGGTCGCCGATTCGGACGGCTACAACCCGCAGGTCGTGGTGCGCTCGCGCGAGGCGCTGCTGTCGCCGGCGTGGTCGCCGGATGGGCGCAGGCTCGCGTATGTCTCGTTCGAAAGCGGCAATTCCGCGGTCTACGTGCAGGACCTCGGCACCGGCGCGCGCCAGGTCGTGTCGAGCAGTCGCGGCATCAACAGCGCGCCCGCGTTCTCGCCGGATGGCAACCGTCTCGCGATCAGCCTCTCCAAGGGCGGCAACCCGGACATCTACGTGATGGATCTCGCCAGTCGCCAGACGACCCAAGTCACCAGGCATTTCGCGATCGACACCGAACCGCGCTGGGCGCCCGATGGGCAGAGCCTGTACTTCACCTCGGACCGCTCCGGCAAGCCGCAGATCTATCAGGTCCCGCCGAGCGGCGGTGAGCCGACACGGGTCACGTTCAGCGGCCAGTACAACGCGAGTCCGAGCGTCGTCGACGCGAAGGGAATCAAGCTCGCAATGGTGCAGGGCAACGGAAACACGTATAGAATTGCAGTCCTAGACCGGGCAACCAGCCAGAGCAATCTGGTGTCGCCGGGCAGCCAGGATGAAGCCCCGAGTTTCGCTCCCAACGGAAGCATGCTGCTGTACGCCGCCAGCGAAGGTCCGCGCGGCGTGCTGTATGCGGTGTCTGCCGATGGGCGCGTGCGGCAGCGCCTGGGGTTGGCCGGCGGCGATGTCCGGGAACCCGCGTGGGGGCCATTCCGCCAACGTTGAATCGTGAAAGATCGTGAACATGGCTGGCTGAAGTCCCGCCGTGCACAAACCGAGCAAGCATCCTGCAAATCCGCCCAGCTGAAGGGAAACATCATGAACAATACGGTACGTATAGCGTTTTCGGTCCTGCTAGTCGTCGGCGTCTCGGCGTGTGCGAAGAAAGCCGTCAAGACCGCTCCGCCTCCGGTCGACAACACCTCGTCGACGAGCACCGCGCCGATGGACCACACCGGCCGTTACACGCGTGACAGCCTCGACACCGATTCCTGCCTGCGTCAGCGCGTCGTCTACTTCGACCTCGACCGGACCGAAATCAAGCCGGAGTTCCAGGCCCAGATCGCCTGTCACGCCGAGTACCTGAAGCAGTTTCCGGAAGCGCGCGTCAGCCTCGAAGGCAATGCCGACGAGCGCGGTTCGCGCGAGTACAACCTCGGCCTCGGCGAGCGCCGCGGCAACGCGGTGCAGGGCGCGCTGAGCGCAGCCGGCGCTTCGTCCTCGCAGCTCAACGTCGTCAGCTATGGCGAGGAACGTCCGGTCTGCCGCGAGCACAACGAAGGCTGCTGGTCGAAGAACCGCCGCGTCGAGATCATCTACACCGCGAAGTAATCGATGATGACGCGCTTGGGTTCGGGTCCGATCGCAGCGGCGACCATACTGGCTGCCGTTGCGATGTTCGCGGTTCCAGCACACGCGCAGCAGCGCTTGTCGCTGGCTGAACGCGTCGATCGCCTCGAGCAGCAGGCGAATGGCCAGGGCGCGCACGGCAGCGCGGTCGATCTGGTCAACCAGATTT
>JBIODY010000236.1:0-4122 GCA_044445505.1 Lysobacterales bacterium | reverse complement strand
GGACGACTACGCCCGCCTGGTGTTGCGCGGCACGCCCGCGACCGCGACGCCGTCTGCAACAATTGGCGGCGACACACGTCGCGAGGCGCGCCGCGATCGTGCGGGACAACGCGCGCGCATCGCGCCGCTGAAGAACGAGGTGAACCGGATCGAGAAGCGCATCGCCGCGCTGGAATCCGAACGCGCCGGCGTGCAGGCCGAACTCGCCGACACGGCTCTGTATGAACAAGGCAATGGCGAGCGCATCGCCGCGCTGATCCGCAGCCAGGGCCAGCTTGCCCGGGATATCACGCTACTCGAGGATGCCTGGCTCGACGCGCATGCGGCGCTGGAGAGTGCCGAGCAGCATTGAGCCTGGATGAGACTTCGCTGGCATGTCGACATCCGAAGTACCTGCAACGCCAGCAGGCGTTTCGGACCCGACCGCTTCCACGCCGCGATCGGGCCCGGCTCGCTCGGCGGCCAGTCCGGCCAGATCGACAGGCCGCAAAAGGACCACGGTCCCGAACCTTGGCCGCGAAGCCCTTTCTGGGGGCTTTCGCCTCCCGTTCCATTCCATCCGACAAGCAAACGACTTGAAACCGATACGGATGCCGGCTCTTCAACTGGGTGTTGACAGGTCTGTTTTTAGTGTTATAGTTAACTACAACACTACTTCATCAATCACCTCTTGAGGGTGCCATGCCGAATCGTCTGATCCAACTCCTGCTGCTTGCGGTCGCCTTGGCCGGCACCGGCACGATAGTCGCCACGCTCTCGCATGGCGTTGCCACCGGCCGCCAGGCTGTCTCCGCGGGCACTGCTGTCATCCCCAGCGCGACGCCGTCCATCGCTTCGACTGCGGTGCTGCCAGTCGTGACCGTGCGCGCCGAGGCGCCGATTCCGACCTTGGGCACCATCACCGTCCGCCCGGGCCGTAACGAACCGGGCATGGCCGATGCGCTCCGCAGTGAGGACTACGCCGTAGACAAGATCGAACCACCGTCGCGGATATCCTCGGGCGGCTCGCTGCAAAGCGCAGCTTTCGACATGCCCTACTATTCCTTCGGCAAGACCCTGCGCCATGTGAGCAAGGAATGACGCTGATGAGCATCACCTGGAACGATTCGACGCCGATCTATCGCCAGCTGCGCGAGCGCGTGGTGGCGATGATCCTGGACGGCGTCCTCAAGCAGGGCGACCCGTTGCCTTCGGTACGCCAGGTGGCCGGCGATTTCCAGATCAATCCGATCACCGTATCGAAGGCGTATCAGGAACTGGTCGACGAGAATCTGGTGGAAAAACGACGGGGGCTGGGCATGTACGTGACCGATGGTGCGCGCGATGCGCTGATGAAATCCGAACGCGAGCGCTTCCTGCGCGAGGAATGGCCGCTGCTGTCCGCGCGCCTCGCCCGCCTCGGACTCAGCCTCAAGCAACTCATGGAAGAAGCCAGCCGACACGAGGAAGGGAAATGAGCGCACAGGTCTCCAATCCGCTGATCCATGCCCGCAACCTGTCCAAGCGCTATGGCGCGACCACGGCGCTCGACGCGGTCAGTTTCGATATTGAAGCGGGCCGCATCGTCGGCCTGATCGGCCCGAACGGCGCCGGCAAGACCACGGCGCTGAAGGCGATCCTCGGCCTCACCGACTTCGATGGCGAACTGTCGGTGCTGGGGCTCGACCCGCGCAAGCAGCGCGCCGAGCTCATGGAACAGGTCTGCTTCATCGCCGACGTCGCCGTGCTGCCGCGCTGGCTTCGCGTGCGCGAGGCGATCGAGTTCGTCGCCGGCGTGCATCCACGCTTCTCGCGCGAGAAGTGCCTGGCGTTCCTGGCGCACACGAAGATCGGCCAGGGCATGCGCGTGCGCGAACTGTCCAAGGGCATGATCGTGCAACTGCATCTGGCCCTGGTCATGGCGATCGACGCGAAGCTGCTGGTGCTCGACGAGCCCACGCTCGGCCTCGACATCCTGTATCGCAAGTCGTTCTACGAAAGCCTGCTCGGCGACTATTTCGACGAGCACAAGACGATCATCGTGACCACGCACCAGATCGAGGAGGTCGAACACATCCTCACCGATCTGATGTTCATCCATGGCGGCCGGATCGTGCTCGCGGCGACGATGGACCAGGTCGGCGAACGCTATGCCGAGGTCATGGTCAATCCCGACAAGGCCGATGCCGCGCGCGCACTGAAACCGCTCAACGAACGCCAGATCTTCGGCAAATCGATCTTCCTGTTCGACGGCGTCGACCGCTCGCGACTGGCCGAACTCGGCGAGCTGCACAAGCCGAGCGTCGCCGATCTGTTCGTCGCCACCATGAAAGGGACTTACGCATGAACACGCTACCGCTGCTCATGAAGCGCGAATACTGGGAACACCGCGGCGGCTTCCTGTGGACGCCCGCCTGGATTACCGGCGCGATCCTGATCATCACCGTGCTCGGCATGATCAGCGCCGAGGTGTTCCGCAGCCACGTGCAGGTGCATGTCGGCATCTCGCTCGATCAATTGCGCAACAGCATCAGCGCCGCGGACTTCGCACAGGCCGGCAACGGGCTGGACATGGTGCAACTCATCCTCGCCGGCATCGCCAGCATCGGGCTGTTCTTCGTCTCGTTCTTTTATCTCCTCGGCGCGCTTTACGACGACCGCCGTGATCGCAGCGTGCTGTTCTGGAAATCGCTGCCGGTCTCGGACACAGCGACCGTCGCATCGAAGGCACTGACCGCGATGCTGGTGATGCCGGCGATCGTTCTCGTGGTGGCAACGCTCGCCTACGTGCTGTTCCTGATCCTGGTCTGCGTCTGGGTGGCCGCGCATGGTTTGAACCCGCTGCCGGCGGTAGCAGGCTCCCATCCTTTCGGCATGTTCCTGCGTCTGCTGCTGATCCTGCCGGTAGGTGCGCTGTGGGCATTGCCGACGGTCGGCTGGCTGCTGTTCTGGTCCGCGTTCGCGCGCAGCAAGCCGTTCATGTGGGCGGTGCTGTTGCCGATCGTGGCGTTGTTCGCGAATTGGTGGGTCGGTCTGCTCGGTGGCCCACACATCAGCGGCGACGAGCATCTCGCCTCGATGCTCGGCCGGCTGCTGTTCAGCGTGATGCCGGGCAGCTGGATGAGCGCATCGGGTGCTGGCGTCAATG
Source organism: Lysobacterales bacterium (assembly GCA_044445505.1). GTDB lineage: Bacteria > Pseudomonadota > Gammaproteobacteria > Xanthomonadales > Rhodanobacteraceae > Dokdonella_A. Next base: position 995 of record JBIODY010000236.1, on the reverse strand, counting down.
GCCCGAAGGGATGGTTCAATCCGGATGGCGCCCACGTCGTCGGCAGTCTCGACCCGAGCCATATCTACGGCCTGTTCGCGACGTCGAACCTGTGGATAGGCGTGGTCGTCGGCCTCGCTCTGGTGGCCGGCGCCATCTGGCTGCGTGGCCGGCGCATCGAAACCAGCACCTGACACCGACGCAAACCGGAACGGTCACGGCAACGGGCCGCGACCGTCTGCGATCTCTGCACCCTTCCTGATTGCGAGGAACCCATGAATTCCATCCGAACCCTCATCAGCCTGGTCCTGCTCGCCGCCGCAACCGCCGGGTGCAGCGACAACGCCGGCCATGGCCAGGTGTTCCGGCACATCAGCGTGCTCGACGCGGACCACATCGCGATTCACGCACGCAGCGGTCCGGATGCGGTCGTCTCCAGCAACGGAGACTTCAGCATCGACGGCAAACCCGTGGCCGTTGCGCCGGCCCAGCAGGCCCTGCTGAAGCAGTACTTCAACGACGCGATCGCGCTGCGTGACGACGCGATCGCGACCGGCAGAGCCGGTGTCGCGACGGCCAGCAAGGCCATCGGCAGCGTCGTGTCCGGATTGGCCAGCGGCAATCCGGACAAGATCGGCGCCGAGGTCGAGGCGCGTGCGGCGAAAGTCGAGGCGAGCGCGGCCAAGGTGTGCGCCGATGTCACGACGTTGTATTCGCGACAAACCGCGATCAGCGCCGGGGTCGAGGCGTTCCGACCCTATGCGACGATCGAGTCGCCCGGGACGGCGGGCGACTGCCTGCACCTCGAGCGCGATCGTTGAGGTGCGCAACGGGTGGCGCACGACTCCGGAGTAACGGCGAGCTTCACCCTGCCTGCACTCTGATCCAGATCCGCAGGAGCGGCTTCAGCCGCGATGCCTCGCCTTGAAGCTTCGTCGAGAAAGCATCGCGGCGGAGGCCGCTCCCACAACACGGCGTCACGGTTTTTGTCGTTGCATCGCGGCGGTCCGGATCGC
>JBIODY010000235.1:0-4155 GCA_044445505.1 Lysobacterales bacterium | reverse complement strand
TGCCGATGCCGTTTCCGTGGCGCGCCGTTTGCGCTTGTTCGTTGCTGTTCCTCGTGACATCACCGATGTCGTTGCGAGCTCAGACGGCTCCCAGCACGGTCGTCGCGAAACAGGGAGGCGCGATCGTCACGTTGACCGACATCGATGCATTTGCGCAGACCATTCCAGAAAAGGATCGCGCGGCGTTCTTCGACAATCCCGAACGACTGCAGGGGCTCATCAGCAATCTGTTGCTGACCCGCCAGCTCGCCGCCGAGGCGCGCAAGGCCGGGCTCGAACACGGTGAACTCGCTGCGTCTGGCATCGAACTCGCTACTGAAAACGTGCTTGCCAGGACACGCATGGCGCAGTTCGAGGCGGACCTCAAGATTCCGGACTTCACGACGCTTGCGCATGAGCAATACGTCGGCCACAAGGAGCAATACGTTGTCCCCGGCAAGGTTGACGTGAAGCAGATCCTGATCTCCAATCGCGTGCTCGATGATGCACAAGCCAAGGCGCGCGCTGGAACGGTCGCGCACGAAGCCGCGGATCATCCCGCACAGTTCGATGCGCTGCTCGAGCAGTACTCCGATGATCCGGCCAAGTCCGCCAATCACGGGCTCGTTCCTGACGCCACCAGCGCTCGCAACACGCCGGCGTTCGCCAAGGCCGCGAAAGAGCTGAAAAAGCCAGGCGCGGTCTCGCCAGTCATTGCCATTCCGGGCGGTTATGCGGTGATCAAGCTGATCGAGCGTACACCCGATAGTCAGCAAACCTTCGAGCAAGCACGCGACCGAATCGTCGCCACGCTGCGCAGCGACTACGTCGCCAAGCAAGTGAAGGACCACGCCGACCAGTTGCGCAATGAACCCATCGACGCCAGCCCCGATCTTGTCGCCTCGCTGCGTACGCGTTACGGCCAGGTGCAGGCGATTCCCGGCGCTGCCACGACGCTGCCCGCAGGCAAGTAACCTTCGGAGATTGGCAGCCTGTCGCATCCATCCGTGGCTCGATGTGGGCAGTGGGGTCTGCTTGGGCTTCGGCGCCCCCTTTCCGCCTTCCCTCAGCTGCCAGAGGGCGGCTTCGACCTTCCCCCGCTGCGCGGGGGAAGGAACGGTAGCCACTCATTCCCCGCCGGATGGGATGGAAAGCATTCGCTCATTCTTTCCCTTCCCCTGCGTAGCGGGGAAGGTGCCCGTAGGGTGGAAGGGGGTGCTGTTGGTCCGTCGTGGGGAGCAAGATAGTCTTTGTCGGACGGCCTCCGGCAGTGCAAGAATCGCGCTTACGTGCAATGGCGTTGCGCGCGGGTGGGTTTGCACACCGCATCGCAGCGCATGAGCCCGGTCGGCACGATCGATAATCGTTTCGGGGATTCGCAGCCAATGCAGGCAATCATCGCGTCGGGGTTCCAAGCGCGACGGCCGGCGCGCCGATGTCCACGGCCGCGCTGACCCGGCGTTTCTTCGGCCGCGAACTGCATAGCCGTTTTGCAGGCAGTTTCTCGGGCGGGCTGTGGGCGCTGTTCCAGCCCCTGCTGCAACTCGCGATCACGAGCTTCGTGTTCATCACCGTGTTCAAGGCGCGCGTACCGGGCGCGGATACGCTCGGCTATGTGCCATTCCTCGCTACCGCGCTGTGGCCGTGGACCGCGTTCGCCGAGGCCGTGTTGCGCTCGACCACCGCAATCCAGGACAACGCCGCCTTGATCGGCAAGGTCGCCCTGCCCCGCGAGATCCTGGTGTTCGCCAGCGTCGCCACGAGTTTTGCGATCCATGTCGTGGGCTTCGTCGCGATCATCCTGGTGCTGGCGTTTGCGGGGCAGGGTGTCCGCCTCGGCGCATTGTTGCCCGCCGTGCTGCTGTATCTGCCGCTGATGGCGCTGGCGCTCGGCATCGCGCTGATCTGCGCGTCGGTGCAGGTGTTCGTGCGCGATCTGGTGCAGGCGCTCGGCCAGTTGCTGCCGCTGCTGATGTTCGGCGCGCCGGTCTACTACAGTCGCGCGCAATTGCCGGAACAGTATCGCGGCCTCCTCGATCTCAACCCGTTCACGTTCTACGCGGAGGCGTTCCGCTCGCTGCTGCTCGACTACGGCGCGTTCGATTTCCGCCGGCTCGCGATCGCGGTCGCGTTTGCGGCGGTCGTCCTGCTGCTCGGCCACTGGCTGTTCCGCCGCCTCGATCCGCATTTCGAGGATTTCCTGTGAACGCGCCGTTGATCGAGGCGCATGGCCTCGGCAAGTCGTATCCGAAGGTGCATCGCAACCGCGACCGGTTGCGTGCGCTCGGCCGGCTGTTGTTTTCCGACGTCGATCCTGACCGCATCAGCGTACTGCGCGATATCGACCTCGAGGTCCACCGCGGCGAATCGCTGGGATTGATCGGGGAGAACGGCGCCGGCAAGTCGACGCTGCTGAAGCTGATCACCGGCGTGCTGACGCCGAGCACCGGCAGCGTGCGCGTGAACGGCGGAATCGGCGCCCTGCTCGAACTCGGCGCGGGTTTCCACCCGGAGTACACCGGCCGCGACAACATCGCGATGTCGGCCGCATTGCACGGGATCGATGGCGCCGAGTTGCGCAAGCGCCTGCCCGGGATCATCGCGTTTGCGGACATCGGACGCTACATCGACGAGCCGGTCAAGCACTATTCGTCCGGCATGGTGGTGCGACTCGGTTTTGCGGTGATCGCGTCGATGAAGCCGGATCTGCTGGTCACCGACGAAGTGCTGGCGGTCGGCGATGAGTCGTTCCAGAAGAAATGCGTGCAATGGATGAAGGACTATCTCGCCGGCGGCGGCACGCTGATCCTGGTTTCGCACAGCATGTATCATGTGCAGAAGCTGTGCCGGCATGCCTGCTGGCTGCAGGGCGGCGAGATCGCGATGGCCGGTGACGTGTTCGATGTGACCCAGGCCTATCTCGCCTACCACGAGCGGAAATCCGCCGGTCAATCCGCAGCGCAACCGCTGGCGCGCGGCGAGCTGGAGTTCAGCGTGCAGGGCGTCGCCCTCAACGATCAGGAATCCGAACAGCCGCTGATGCTCGACGCCGCCGCCGCGCTGACGATACGCGCGCGCGTGCATTCGCGCGATGACCGCGTGCCGTGCCTGGCGTTCGGCATCGTGCGCGCGGACGGCACGCCGGTCTACGGCGTCAGCACCGACATGGACGATTGCGCGCCGCAACGCACCGGCGCGAACGAATACGAGTGCGAACTCGAGTTCGGCGAGCTCGCGCTGCTGCCGGGGAGCTACACCGTGCGCGTGCATCCGATGGACCCTGAAGGCGTGCGCCTGTTCGATACGGTGGAACGCGCCGTGATCGTGCGCGGCGCGTCGCGGGAATTCGGCATGGTCCGGCTCGCACACCGCTGGCACAAGGTGCAATCGGGAGACGGTGCGCGATGAGCGGCGATGAGCCCCTGCCGTTCACCGGCGAGCGCTTCACGCCCGAGTGCGTGCGCGAAATCCGCTACGAGCACTGGCACCGCTACGCGTTCGCGCGCCGGCTGGCCGCCGGCAAGCGCGTGCTCGATGCTGCCTGCGGCGAAGGCTACGGTTCCGCGCTGCTCGCCGATGTCGCGGCCGAGGTCGTCGGCGTCGATGTCGATGCAGCGACGATCGCGCATGCGCGATCGCGTTACGCGACCAGGCCGCATTTGCGTTTCGAGCAGGGCGACGCGACCGCGCTCGCATTCGCCGACCGCCGTTTCGACGTCGTGGTCTCGTTCGAGACGCTGGAGCATCTCGCCGCGCAGGAACAGTTGCTGGCCGGCTTCGCGCGCGTGCTCGCCGACGATGGCGTGCTGCTGATTTCCTCGCCGGACAAGCGTACCTACAGCGAGCAGGCCGGCTTCCGTAACGAATTCCACGTGCGCGAATTGTATCGCGAGGAACTGCTGGCGCTGCTGAAACCGCATTTTCCGGTGCTGCGCCTGTACGGGCAGAAGCTGCTGTTCCAGTCCGCGCTGTGGGCCCTGGACGCGCCAGTCACGCATGCAGAGGTACATACCGCGGCCGCGGATGCGACCGGCGCGATCGCGGCAGGATTCGACTACGCACCGATGTACTACATCGCTATCTGCGCGAAACAGGCGTTGCCTGCCGGACTGCCGGAGCTGTCCCTGTTCGGCGACCGCGAGGAATCGGTGTACGCGCATTACAATCACGAAATCC